>JALXEI010000311.1 GCA_027069645.1 Hyphomicrobiales bacterium | reverse complement strand
ATGCGAAGGAACGGCTCATCGGCACGATCCTGCTGGGCAACAATCTCGTCAATATCCTCGCATCCGCCCTCACCACCAGCCTGTTCATGGGCCTGTTCGGGGCTGCCGGTGTCGTCTATGCGACGATCATCATGACGGCCCTTGTGGTGGTCTTTTCCGAGGTACTGCCCAAAACCTACGCCATTAAAAACCCCGACAGGCTGGCGCTTCGGGTGGCGCGTGTGTTCCGACCACTGGTTGTGCTGTTCGGCCCGATATCGGCGATGGTGGAAAAAATCGTCAAATCCATTCTTGATCGCCTTGTCAGCGATGAAGACGATCAGCCTGATGCCCATGAAGAACTGCGCGGCGCCATTGACCTGCACCACAAGGAAGGCGGCGTCGTCAAACATGACCGCGACATGCTCGGCGGCATTCTCGATCTCAAGCAGCTTGATATCGAGGATGTCATGATCCATCGCACCAAAATGGCTGCTTTCAATATTGATACGCCGCCCCGCAAACTCATTGACGAAGCGTTGAAAAGTCCGTTCACACGTCTGCCACTCTGGCGGGACGAACCCGAGAACATCGTTGCGGTGCTCCATGTCAGGGACCTGGTGCGGGCTCTCGCTGATGCTGATGGCGATGCCGAAAAAATAGATATTGCGTCTATGGGCACAACCCCGTGGTTCGTTCCCGAAACCACCAGTCTCAAGGACCAGTTGACGGCCTTCCTGCGCCGGAAACAGCATTTTGCCCTGGTCGTCGATGAATATGGCGAGGTCCAGGGGCTGGTAACGCTTGAGGATATTCTTGAGGAAATCGTTGGTGAAATTGTTGACGAACATGACATTGCCAACACCGGCATCCGTCCGCAGCCTGACGGTTCGGTCAATGTCGACGGACCGGTGCCGATCCGCGACCTCAACCGCCAGTTCGACTGGAATCTGCCGGAGGTCGAGGCCACAACCATCGCCGGGCTGGTGATCCATAATGCACAGACCATCCCCGAACCCGGTCAGCGCTTTGCCTACAGAAACTTCATGTTCGAGGTGCTGCGCCGCAAACGCAACCAGATCACTGCCCTGCGCATCACGCCGCCAGCCGAACAGCGCGCGACGGGAAATCGATAATTTTTTACCAGGTCATAAAGACTGACCCGTTTCAAGGGATCGCAAAGCCCCTTTGTATCCGGGGCAGGACAGGCACAGCGCCGCGCCGGAGAGTGCGCCCCTATTCTCCCGTCCCCTTTACAGTCATGGCAAGGGCATGGATGCTGTTTTTCAGTTCGTCCGCCAGCACGGCGTTGATCATGCGCTGGCGCTCGACCCTTGACTTGCCGGTAAAGGCATCTGCAAGAATGGTAATACGCCAGTGACTTTCGCCACTGCCATCGTCTCCGGCATGTCCGGCATGGTGGTGAGACTCGTTTTCCACCAGCAATTCCGCCGGATCAAAGGCCTTTGTGAGTTTTTCCGAAATAATCTTCTCTAAAGACATGAATTTCTCCTTGCGATCTGCTAGAGTGCTGTCCCAGTTGAAAAGCTGACCCGCTCAACTCTCAATTCAAAACCACGCACCCTTTGAAAAACAGATAGAATATATCGTCATGGCTACCAACTCAAAATATTTCGACAGCATCCGCCAGAAGCCCAAAAGGGGCCGAAAACAAAAGGTTGAAGTCAAGGCCACTTGCGAATGGCCCGAATGTTCGGAACCGGCGCCCCATCTCGCCCCGAAAGGGCGCGGACGCGAGGGGGAATATTTCCATTTCTGTGTTTCGCATGTGCGCGAATACAACAAGTCCTATAATTTTTTTAAAGGCATGAGCGATGATGAGGCCGAAAAGTTCAAGGAAGGCGTTCCCACCGGTCATCGCCCGACCTGGAAAGTCAGTACCAACCGCAAAGGGGTCGATTTCGATGCCGATCAGTGGGGGCTGGCCGGTCGGCGGCGCCCCAATGTCGGAGCAGACAGGTTTACCGCCGAGGATCCTCTGGAAATACTGGGGCGAGCGGCAGCCGAAAAGACCGAAGCCAAACCCCGTCGCAAATTGCCACCAATGGCACGGCGCTCGCTGCTGGAACTTGGCCTGACCGAATCAGCCGACAGCGAGGAAATCAAAATCCGCTTCAAGGAACTGGCCAAGCGCCACCACCCCGACAGTTCGGGCGGCACCGGCTCGGAAGAAAAACTGCGCGATGTCATCAAGGCCTATAACTATCTCAAAAAATCAGGTATGTGCTAGGGAACGAACGCATAAACAGATCAACACAGCCCAAAGCCGTTTATAAGTTTATAACCCGGGCGCAAGTGTCATTTCATGCAAAATCAATGGATGACACGCCTCGCTCGCGTGCCCCATAATTGTGGAAACCTGAAGCTTTATGAGCAAAAACAAAAACAACCTGCCCCGAACGCCCGACACCACCCTGTCGGTGCGCGAGACGTTCAGCATTGACAGTGACTGGGAAGTGCCCGCCTTCAGCGAGGATAACGAGCATGTGCCGGAGCCTGACCCCGACTATCAGTTCAACCGCGAAACCACGCTGGCCATTCTGGCGGGCTTTGCCCATAATCGCCGGGTGATGATCCAGGGCTATCACGGCACTGGCAAATCGACCCATATCGAACAGGTGGCGGCGCGCCTCAAATGGCCCTGCGTCCGTATCAATCTCGACAGCCATGTATCGCGCATTGACCTTGTCGGCAAGGACGCCATTGTCCTTAAGGATGGCAAGCAGGTGACCGAATTTCGCGAGGGCATTTTGCCCTGGGCGCTGCAAAGCAACACCGCTCTGGTGTTTGATGAATATGATGCAGGACGGCCGGATGTGATGTTTGTCATTCAGCGCGTACTGGAGGTTTCGGGCCGCCTCACCCTGCTGGATCAGAGCAAGGTCATCCATCCGCACCCGGCCTTTCGCCTGTTTGCCACCACCAACACCATAGGCCTTGGCGATACATCGGGGCTGTATCATGGCACACAGCAGATCAATCAGGGCCAGATGGACCGCTGGTCGATTGTCGCAACGCTCAACTATCTGCCCCATGACGATGAAGTGGATATTGTCGCCGCCAAGGTCAAACGCTTTGACAATGAAAAGGGCCGCAAGACCCTTGACCGCATGGTGCGCCTTGCCGATCTCACCCGCAACGCCTTCATGAATGGCGATCTGTCCACCGTGATGAGCCCGCGCACCGTTATTACATGGGCCGAAAACACCGGAATTTTCGGAGATGTGGGGGTTGCCTTTGGCCTCTCCTTCCTCAACAAGACGGATGAACTGGAGCGCGTCCTGCTGGCCGAACTCTATCAGCGCTGCTTTGATGAAGAACTGCCGGAAACGGCGATCAACATGGCGGTCGGATAAGGCACAGGACACGCACTTTTACCCCCTCTCCCCATAGGGGAGAGGGCTGGGGAGAGGGTGAAAAACATCAAATTGAATGAGACTTCCGGGTTATAACAGCATGAAATACAGAGCAAATCTTCATCGTTCGGCGCCTGTGTTTTCTA
>JALXEI010000310.1 GCA_027069645.1 Hyphomicrobiales bacterium | reverse complement strand
GATCATGCTGATATTGCTCGCAATGACTTTTGTGGTTCCCGGCCTTTCACCGGCGGCAGCCCAGGTTTCAGGCGGAAAAGTCAAATCAACGATCGGTGCCTGGCAGATAAGCTGCGGTCGCCCTGCCGGATCAAAAGTAGAAAAATGTGCAGCGGTTCAAAGTGTTACTGCGGAGGATCGGCCCAATGTCGGCCTCACGGTGATCTTCCAGAAATCAATTGCGGACAACAAGCAGATGTTGCTCGTCGTCGCACCGCTCGGCGTGCTGCTGCCTTCCGGGCTCGGACTGATTATTGATGGCAAGAATGTGGGGCGGGTGCCGTTTTTACGCTGCGGCAGGATCGGCTGTTTTGCAGAAGCCGTCATCCCTGCTGATCTGAAAAAAAAATTCATGACCGGAAAAACCGCCATGTTTACAATCTTTCAGACGCCTGAAGAAGGCATTGCCATTCCCATCGCTCTCGGCGGATTTTCGAAAGCCTTGCAAAGTATCAAATAGGATAATTTTTGCCTTGTGCACAGCCCGTGAGTGACATTAGGTCGCACCCCGGGGCGAGACAGTATTCAGCGCATGAGAAGCAGGAGCGGGACGGGCCATAGAAACCAGGCCAAATCGCGAGTCGAAAAAGGACCTTGCTCTGCTGTGCAATCCGAAGCCTCATTGAGCGCTTCGGATGCAAGTAGTGTTTTTTCTGTTATATATTTATCATCAAATCAGCAGCCTCGGGAACGGCAAAAACCCAGATGCCGTTGCGGCGCACCCACATTTTGCGCCTTTCCTCGATCTGGCGCACCTCCTTGCGAGGGGGCTGGTCCTCACGACTACGCCACTCCCAACGGTCACCAATCCTTGCCCAGCGCCCGATTTCTTTCGCCAGTCTGGCGCGCATGGCTCGCTTGACCTGTTTTGTGGATCGGTGTGCAGGCAGGGCGGCCGTTGTCGCGGGAGAATAGCTGTTCACAGCTCCCTTGACGGCCACGGAAGCCATAGCCCCCATGACACCTGAAGTTACCCGCCGCGACAGGACAGAACCGGACAAGTGTACAGGGGAGCGCCCCTCGACGGGCATTGTTTCAGATTCAGACATTTTACTGCGATGAACTTTCATGATCCGGCTGACCTTGCCGAATGTCCAGCGACCGTTCCTGCGGACCCATTTTCCCAGCAGCTCATTGCCATGATAATTCACCACCATCTGGCGGGATTTGACCTGGGCATTAGCAGGCAAATAGCGCCCGAACAAACCGAGCCCGACCAGCCATATGGCCAGGGAGGTCACCACAAACAATCCTTTTCTCTCCCGGTAGAAAAACGCCTTACTCATAATACAAACCCCTCATACGCAAAAATGTTCCCTGACGTTACTTTGTCTTTTTATACCCGTTAATCAAAAACATAGACTTAACGACACCCTTAACGCCTCATGAATACATGATTTTTTCAGGGATTTTTCGGGGAATAATGAAGTATTGAAAGTAAGGCTGTGTTTTCTTTTTTATTCAATGCCTTGCCTGTTGACACGTTTTCATCTATGAAAAACGGTTGTTTCTCGGGAAACCTTTTGGAGCGGATTTCCCGGCCTGAGCCCGGGTGCCCTGCCATTCTGCAACATCGGTCAGGGTATGGGTACGCCCGGCCGCATCAATCCAGGTCAGCCCGACAGAGCTGTCCCAGGTCCTGACATCGCTCAGCCCGCCCTTGTCGCGCTTGCCATAACGTTGCAAACGAACGCCGCGCCCGCGCGTCATTTCATTGAGTTCGGACAGTTTGAACAAAAGCAGTTTGCGATTCTCGCCGATCACCGCCACACTGTCGCCCTCGACAAAGGTGCAAACCAGCGCTTCTTCATCCGCCTTGACATTCAGCACCTGCTTGCCCTTGCGGGTATTGGCGACGACATTTTTCTCGGCAACGATAAAGCCGTTGCCAACATTCGAGGCCACCAGCAACTTGCGTCGGGGATCATGAACATGCATACCGATAAAATCGTGACCTTCATCAAGATCAATCATCAGACGCACCGGTTCGCCATGACCGCGCCCGCCGGGTAACTGGCTGGCATCCAGCGTGAAAAACTTGCCCGCCGTTGTGAACAGCAATATCCTGTCGGTGGTATGGGCACGCAACACGCATTTAAGCTTGTCGCCGGACTTGAACTGCAACCCCCCGACATCTTCAACATGGCCGCGCAAGGCCCGGATCCAGCCCATTTTCGACAGCACAATGGTAACGGGCTCTTTCTCCACCATCGCCGCATCAAGATCTATATCAAGCTCGGGCAAGTCGGCAAAACGCGAACGGCGCCTGCCAAGCTCCGTATCCTTGCCGAATTTCTTGCGGGTTTCGCCGATTTCGCCGGAGATCTTCTTCCACTGGGCCGCATCGCTGGCCAGCAGCGCCCGCAATTCGTCGCGCTCTTTTGAAAGGGCATCATGCTCGTTGCGAATTTCCACTTCCTGCAATTTGTTCAGGGCCCGCAAACGCATGTTGAGAATGGCTTCGGTCTGTATTTCGGACAGTTCGAAGCGCTTCATCAGCTCTTCTTTCGGCTTGTCCTCAAAGCGGATAATGCGAATGACCTCGTCAATATTGAGATAGGCAATGAGCAAACCCGCAAGCACTTCAAGGCGGTGTTCGATCTTTTCCAGCCGGTAGTTGGTACGCCGAACCAGCACGTCCTTGCGGTGATCGAGCCACTCCTGCAAAACCTGCCTGAGACCGAGGACATTGGGGACCTGTCCGCGCGACAGCACATTCATGTTAAGGCTGATGCGGCTTTCCAGATCCGTGACCCGAAACAGGCTTTCCATCAGCACGACCGGGTCTGTATTGCGTGATTTGGGCTCCAGCACGAGGCGCACATCCTCTGCACTTTCGTCCAGCACATCACCAAGCAGCGGCAGTTTTTTGGCCAGCATGAGATCGGCGATTTTTTCAATCAGGCGGCTTTTCTGGACCTGCCAGGGAATTTCCGTAACGACAATCTGCCAGCCACCGCGTGGCAATTTCTCAACCTGCCAGCGCGCCCGGACCCGAAAAGCCCCGCGACCGTTTTTATAGGTTTCGACAATACTGTCCCGACTGTCCACGAGAATACCACCTGTCGGCAGATCCGGCCCGGGAATGAAATCGACGATCTTTTCGACAGAGGCATTGGGATGTTTGATCAAATAGAGGGCCGCATCGCACAATTCACCGACATTATGCGGCGGAATATTGGTAGCCATGCCCACCGCAATGCCCGAAGACCCGTTGGCGAGCAGATTGGGGAAATTGGCTGGCAGAACGACCGGCTCCTCACCCTCGTCATCATAGGTCGGGCGAAAATCGACCGCATTTTCCTCAATGCCCTCCAGCAGGGCGCGGGCAACATCGGTCATGCGCGCTTCGGTATAACGCATGGCCGCGGCGTTATCGCCATCGACATTGCCGAAATTGCCCTGCCCGTCCACCAGCGGGAAGCGAACGGCAAAATCCTGGGCGAGGCGCACCATTGCATCATAGATGGACTGATCACCGTGCGGGTGATAGCTACCCATCGTCTCGCCGACGATCTTGGCGCATTTTTTAAACCGCCCTTCCGGATTGAGCCGCAATTCGTGCATGGCGTAAAGCAAACGCCGATGCACCGGTTTTAACCCGTCACGCACGTCCGGCAGGGCCCTGTTCATGATGGTCGACAGGGCATAGGCCAGATAGCGCTCTTCGAGAGCCTCTTTCAGATTGATGACCGGCGCACTGCCGTCTTCGGGAAGAATCGGTTTATCGCTCATAGGCCAGAGATCTAAAGCAAGTTGCCAATGGTCTCAAGAGCCTGACCGCCCGGCTGTGGGAAAGCCGGACGACATTATCGGCCTGTGGTGATGCCGGAGACGACATTTCAACAGGTGAAAGCGATGACGTGCATCACCGCTTCAGCGACAAACGGCCGACCATATGGCGCTTGCCATTCCTCACCTGATAGAGGGTCACAAGGTGCCGCGAACCGTTGAGAGTCGCCCGCATGGCCCCGCGAAAACCCTTGCTGGAAGAGATGCCGACCGAAAGCTTGCTCGCGGTTGTGACACCCGATGCGCCACCCGAAACGCGCCCTGTATGATTGTTATAGGATGTCCAGCTACCGGATACCCTGTTGTTTCTTTTCAGTGTCACCTTTGCTTTGGCGGTCAGTTTGATGCTGCCACGGCAATTGATCGACTGTGTGATCGTTTTACCGCCTGCTCCCAGCTTGTAGCGAACGCGGCACCCGACCCGTTCCCTGTCGCCGCCTATGGGTTTGACCCAGCATCCACCGCGCACACATTTCCATTTGCCCTTCAGTTTCGGAAAGGGGTTTCCCTTGCTCGCGGCCTGCGCAACAGGTGTATAGCCTGCACCGGTAATGACAATGCCGAACAGAGCGGCCATTATGCCAAACCACCATTTTTTTGATACACTGCTATTCGTCATGTCATTTTCCTCTTTTTTTCCTTCACGGGGACACGGTCTCCCGCCTTTGGAGATTTGTCGACAAGCGCAAAGTCATGCCCGAAGGGTTTGAATTTTCGCGCGGCCAGTATAATGGCCGGAAGGATCAGCAAATCGGCGGCGAGCGCCGCGGCAAGAGTCGCCATGCTCAATTCTCCAAACAGCCTCGTAACCGGCAGATCGCTGAGACTGGTAACCGACATGCCGCAAAGCAGCACAAGCGTTGTCGAAATCAGAACCGGACCAATATGCACGATACTGTCGCGGACATAGTCACTGGCCCTGCCGGGTTTTTTCTGCTCCAGTTCGTAGCGATTGAGAAAATGAATGGTATCATCAACCGCCAGTCCAAACGCCACGGTCAACCCCATGACGCTGGCAAATTGCAGCCCTTCTCCTGTGAGATAGAGCCAGGTACCGACCGTTACAATAGGGAAAAGATTGGGAACAATGCTCAATAGTGCCGCATCCACAGAGCGAAAAGCCACACCCAGCAAAATAATCACAATGACAATGGCGGCCAGCAGCCCGAGATTGAGCTGATTGATCATGCTGGTGCTTTGCAGAGCCGACACAACCGCAAGACCGGCCGGTGTAAACGAGATGCCGGGATACTCATCATGCAGATTTTTCAATATGGGCTCGATGTTCTGCAATACCGGCTTCACCTGCGCAGCTTCCAGATTTCTGATCTGCCCGGACACCAGAGCCGTATGCGCCTTGCTGTTGAGATAACGCAGGCGCAGATTGTCGGGGAGTTTTTTCACATAATCCCGGTAATATTCGCGATCATTGCGATTGAAATCCTGTTTCAGATAGGTACGGATGGTTTCCAGTGATGTCACATTGCGAATTTCCGGACGCGTTTCCAGGGCGCGATGCGCTTCGGCAATCGCCTCGACAACCTTTGGAGAAGTAAAATCAAGGTTTGAGGGCCACTTCACCATGATATTGATGGTTTGCGCGCCAGACAGCCTGGAATCGATCAGATTGATCGCCTGAAGGGTCGTATCGGCGTCGGGAACCTGGTCCGAAAGCCTGTAGCGCGCCTCAAGCTGGCTGTGAAAAAAGCTGAAAAACAAACCGATGCCGACCCCGAAAACAGCCAGCAAACGCCATTTCGGCAAAACAAAATCCGCCAGTTTCAGGCAAAACTCTTCCAGCCAGCGGATCGGATTGAAGGCCGCCTTGCCATCTTCCTGAAAAACCTTTTCGTCCCGGATCAGCAACATGGAAAGGGTCGGGACCAGGGTAATGACCACGAAAAATGCCAGAAATGTTCCACCGGCCGCGGCGAGGGCAAAGGCCCTGATATCCGCACTGTCGGTCAGCGCCATCGACAACAGGGCGATCGTTGTGGTCAGGGAGGTCAGCACACAGGCCGGCCCCACCTGTAAAACGGCTCGTTCGACAGCCGCCGCCTTTTTCTCCCCCGCGCGTATCCCTTTCAGGATCGAAAACACCATATGCATGGAATCGGAAAGCGTAATCACCATGATCAGCGGCGGTAAAACATTGATGAAGGTGTTGATGGGCTGACCGATCCAGCCCAGAATTCCCATGATCCACAAAACCGCAAAAGCCGGACAGATGGAACTGATAAAGACCAGTGTCGGACGCCGGAAGAAAAACAGCGAGATGAGCACGCCAAGTATAAAGCCGACGACATTAAAAGTAATGCGATCATGTTTGATGCTTTGACGAACGGCCAGTTGCATCACCGGCGAGCCGGTCATCAGATATTCCAGCCCCGTTCCCTCGATCTGCTCGTCAATCACCTCACGCAGGCCGTTTATGATCGGTTCGAGAACACCTGTATCCGTGCTCCCTTTTTTCAGGGAGACCACAAGCAGGGCAATCTGATCCCCGTCCCTGTCCGGAGCAGACAGAAATCTGTTCCTGATTTGAGGGTGATTGAGCACCTTTTGAACCAGCTTTTCCAAAGCTTTCCCGTCGGGAAGATCGGCCGGAAAGAGCGGCGGCGCGTAACCGGACGCATCCGGTTTGTCACGCATGGTAAACATCGAGACAACCCCCTCGACGCCTTCCGCAAACGCCAGCTCCAGCCCGATATTGCGCATGTCATCAAGCGTTTTCGGCGTGAGCAGTTTCCGGCCCCGCAAAACCACCATGACATCATATTCGGTGGTCGGGAACAGTTCGTTCAGTTTCCGGTAATTCCTGTATTCCGTTGAACCGGAACGAAACAGCTCGCCAAGATTACCCGAAGGCTTGAGGTTCAGCATCCCCAGCCCGGCGACAAGCGAGATCAGCAAAATTATCGCTATAGATATTTTCGGATGATGCAGGGACGGCAGCCCCGCCCTTTCCAATCCGAAGCCAAGGGATCGCATGGACATCTCCAGAAGTTCAGGACCGGCCGACCCGGTTTGCAACCGGACACGGGTCAAAATAGCAGTATGCAAAACAGGACCGATCCCCGCCTGTTACGCAAGGATCATACCACCTGCCCTGGTTATTTTCCCTGCAAATCCACTTGCCTGTCGATTCCCGGGGCCAGATGGTCCATATATCGGCCCGTTGCCCCCTTATCGTCAAGCGGTGGCTGTTGCAGCAGCGCAGCCAGCCAGGCCTTGCCCCGCTCTGTGGCCTCTGTCAGCGAAAAACCTTGCGCCAGACCGGCCGCAATGGCCGATGTCAGGGCGCATCCGGTACCGTGCCGGTCAGTAATTTCAAGCTTTTTCAGTTTGAACCGGCTGATTTTCTGCCCCTTGCACAGGATATCCACGGCATCACTACCGGGAAGATGCCCGCCTGACAACAGAACGGCGCAATTAAATTCAGCTTCAAGCCTTGCAGCCTGTTCGCACATTTGCGCCGGATCTTTCGCCTGTACATCTTCCAGAAGGAGAGCCGCTTCGGCAATATTGGGTTTGACGAGAGTGCAAAGGGGCAGCAGCCCCTGACGCAAAACAGCCAGCCCGTCATCATCAAGCCCCCTTCCCCCGTTGCTGGCCCGCAGGACCGGGTCGAGGATGACCGGAATGGCTCTGTCACGATTGTAACGATCAAGAGCGCCGATGACAGCTCTGATGATGGCGGCATTGCCGAGCATGCCGATCTTGATGGCATCAACCCGAAACGTCTCGAAGACCGCCTGTAACTGGGCCGCGACAAAATCTGCCGGGACCGGAAAGATCTCGAAATGACGATCTGTCTGCGCGGTCAGCACAGTCGCAACGCTCGCCCCGTTTATGCCGAGGGCGGCAAATGTTTTCAGATCGGCCTGAAAACCGGCCCCCCCTGTCGGGTCGGATCCGGCAATGGCAAGGGCCAGCGGTCTGCTCATTCGGAGAGTTTACCCGTCATTGACCGATCAGCCAAGCGTTGCCAGCCACGGGAACATGTCGAGGATCCAGACACCAATGGAATTAATGCCGAAATAACCGAACGATCCGGAAATGAACAGCACACCGGTAATGACCAGCAACAGCCCCATGATCTTTTCAACGGTCATCAGATGTTTGCGAAACTTCGCCATGAACCCCATGAACGGCGTCACCAGAACGGCAGCAAGAACAAAGGGAATCCCCAGCCCCATTGAATAGATAAACAGCAGACCGACCCCCTGCGAAACAGTTTCACTATTGCCAGCCAGTGTCAGAATGGGGGCCAGAACCGGCCCGACACAGGGCGTCCAGCCAAAGGCAAAGGCCATGCCCATCAAAAAGGCGCCGATAAAACTGGCGCTTTCCATCTGCACATCCATGCGCGCCGAGCGATAGAGCAGCGGTATTTTTACGATGCCAATAAAATGCAGACCGAAAATAATGATCAGCACCCCGGCGATCATGCCCAGTTCATTTTTGTAAACGGCCAGCAGACCACCAATAAAGGAAGCCGCAGCGCCAAGTGTTACGAAGACTGCCGTCAGGCCAAGGACAAAAAACAGCGCCGCCAGGATGACGCGGCGTTTGGCGCCACTGTCAATCTCGCCGCCATCTTCGGTCAACTGATCAATGGTCGTGCCGCCCAGAAAGCCCAGATAGGCGGGCACCAGCGGCAGGACACATGGCGACAGAAAACTGATAAGGCCCGCAATCAGCGCTCCCCAGATGGTGATATCAAACATGCTGCTATTCCCGTTTCTTCCCGTTTTGCACCGGACCTGACGGTCCGTTTGTCATTGTTGTTTCTTTGCTGTTCGCCTGTTTTACATCGAATAAGCACAAGCGTACACCGTTTTTATATCACAATCGCGCTATATCAATTCCAGTCGCTGCACAAACCAGTAGAGAGATATCGCCGTTATTATCGCGGACCCTGGAACAATGATCCATGAACGATAAAAAGGCTGTTCCCCGAACCAGTAGCCAACAAGGGCAAAGGCGGCGACAAGAATGCTTAACTGCCCCAGTTCGACGCCCAGATTGAAACTGATCAGAGCCGTAAAGAACGCATCCGCAGGCATGCCGAAATCCGCCAGCATGCGGGCAAATCCCATGCCGTGCAACAGACCAAAGGCGAACACCATAAACAGCCGGTCGCGGCCAATGATCCCGCTTTTGTTGCGGATATTCTCGAAACCGGCATAGGCAATCGAAAGAGCGATCAGCGGCTGCACCACCCGTTCGGGCAAATCAATATAACCGGCGGCCGTCAGTCCCAGCGTCAGCGTATGGGCGAGGGTGAACATGGTCACCTGCGAGACCAGCGGTCGCCACCTCGCGGAGAACAGAAACAGGCCAAGAATAAACAGGATATGATCGGCCCCCTTTGGCAATATATGCACATAGCCGATCTTCATATAGGACAAGATGGTCTGATAAAGCGGGCGACGTGTAAACAGATCTTTCAGGGAAAATTCATGGCTGCCGCTGTCATCGCGAACCCATTGCCATTCCGCCCAGTGATATTTGCCCGCCTTCCTGTCCACCTGGCGCACACGCACAGCATAGTCTGCAAAACGGATGGGATAATAGAAACGCAGGCTCTCCACCCCCCTGTCGAGGGGACCTTGCAGCACAATCAGGCTGATGCGCGGCACCTTTGTATAGCCCGCCGGTCCGATTTTCACCCTTGTGATGCGCAGCGGCACCTTGCGACCATCGGCAAAAAGCGCAATGGAGCGCAGAAATTCGCCCTCAAAGGGTTTGAATTTTTGCCGCAACTGACCGCCATCAAGTTTGCGCAATACATCATATTGCGCAGAGGTCGGGGCTTCTTTGGTGTTTTTATAGCGCCCGTTGATCCCGGTCAGCAGCGCCTCGATACTGGCACGCACCTCGACACGCACCTTGCCGGTAACATCGGCCGTCACCTCGATCAGCGCCGGTTTGACAACATCGGCCTGCACCCTCCCGAAGGACAGGGCAAGAAAGGCAACCAGCAGTACAAAATGGCGAAAGTTCATGTAATTTCGGATCCTCAGCCGGTTGCGTGCAACCCGTGCCATTGCTGTACCAGCGCCAGATCAACATATCCGGCCTGATCGGCCCCATCCCCGACGGGAGCGGAAATCACACGAAACGGCAGCTCCGGTTCCCCCAGATTATCAAGCACGGCAAGCGCACCGGAAAAATCCTGACCGGCGCTGTATTCGCTGACGGTCACCAGCACGGGAATATGCGCGGCACGGGCCGACAGAATGCCATTGGTGGTATCTTCAAAGGCCAGACATTGCGGCCCCTCAAGTTTTAGTTCCGATAGTACCCTTTCATAGACATCGGGCGCCGGTTTCTTTGTCGCAACCATATCACCGGCGGCGACAGACTCAAACCAACCCAGTGCCTCCTTGCCCAGCGTTCCCTCAAACAGCGCTGTCAGCGGTTCGATATTGGTTGTTGTGGCAATTGCCAGGCGCATACCCTCGGCTTTTGCCTCCCGGATCAGCCTCTCGACACCGGGGCGCAGCGGCACTTCACCGGTACGTACAAGATCCATATAGATGGCCGTTTTGCGAACATGAATTTCAGGAATGAGATGATCATTTTCGATATAATACTGACCTTTCGAGGGATTGTAGTGGCGCACATAATGGCGCATACGCTCCTTGCCGCCGGTGATTTTCAGCAATTCGCCATAGGTCTGCACGCTCCAGTGCCAGTCCAGATCATTTTCGGCAAACACCCTGTTGAACGCCTCACGATGCGCCTCTTCTGTTTCCGCCAGTGTCCCGTCACAATCAAATATCAGTGCCTCAAGTGCCATATCTGTTCGTCCCTGTCCCGTTTTTCTCACGATCCACAGCTATAGCATCAATGCCGGGAGGAAACAGGAGAAAATCTGCTCCTGCCATTTCGACCCTGTTTATCAGTTTACGTCCTGGTACAGGGGAGTTGTCAGACCTTTTTGCGTGAACGATCGGGAGCAGGAGGAATGATTTCCTGTACGGGCAAGCGGGTCTGATGGAGCATTGCCGCGCGCATCAGTATAAACAGAATCAGCCCGATGAGGCCATGCCAGACAAAATGGGTGCCAATGGCGTGGCCATATATCGTGACCTCCCGGCAAAGCAGGGAATCAAGCGCATGAGAGACCAGCGCGGTCAAAAAAAGGATCGATGACAACAACATGGATGACGCGGCCGCGTGACCCTGACGGCGCAGCACCAGCCCGAGGGCCAGCAAAACAGCCAGCGTCGGAACATATCCAAGCGTGCCGTTCAGGCAGGAGGTTGCGCCTGCCTCGCCGGCATCTGCCAGCGACCAGGCCGGTTGCAAGGGACGATCAATCACCCCGCAGGTCATGGTCAAAAGGGCCACGCTGACAATCAGATAGACAATTACCGTTAAAACGGTCCAGCCCGGCGGCAGCGCAACAAAACGATTGAGAGCGATAGCCAGAAACACGGTCATGAACAGCAGCAGCGGCAACATGTGCAGCAACTCGCTCCACTGGCTGGCGAACAGATGAAAGGCCAGACTGCCCGCCCCTGTCAGCAGCGCCAGCGTGATCAGCAGCGCGAAGTCGCCACTTTTCCGGTCCCGGGGAAGACGGCGGCTGCTCCACATGGCCGCAAGAGCGGCCAGCACGCCCCCAAGACTCGCGCGCGCATCAC
>JALXEI010000309.1 GCA_027069645.1 Hyphomicrobiales bacterium | reverse complement strand
TCGGTGATCCGAGGATCAGCCAGGTCGGTACAATCAGATAGAAAGCAATATTGTAGAGCAGGCTGCGCATGGAATCTGGTTCAAACCGGTTTGATTGAGCTTGTCATCCGGGCCGCCTTTTCCGGTCCGGCGAGTATATTTCGGACATGCGAAATACCCAGCTTGGTGAGAGCCGGCAGATATTTCATATATTCGGAGAATAAAAGTTTCAGCGTATCACTGTCCGACCACCACTGATCCAGGTGAACATTACTGCTTCTGATCGAGTGAGGGCGCAGGCTTGTATGGGGCATGGCGCTTTTAAACTCGACCAGTGAACGACGCATGTGATAGTTGCTGGTGACGACAATCAGCGAGTGAAAACCGTTCTGCCGGGCCCAGGACCTCGCTTCGAGGGCATTGCCAAAGGTGTCCTGCGCCGCGCGGCCCAGATCGATGCAACAATCGAACAATGGTTTGGCTCCCGGAACAAGACGGGCGAGCTGACGCCGCGAAGTCTGTGCGTGAACGCCGGAAATCAGCAATCGTTTGGCCTTGCCGGCGGCCAGCAGTCTCACGGCTTCATTGATGCGGGATTTTCCACCTGTCAGGACCACAATACCATCCGCCTGGGCAACGGTGGCGCCGTCAATCCTGTGCATGGTACTGGCAAACAGCACAAAGCCCAGCCCGAAGGCGATTGCCAGAATGACCGTTGTTTTGAACACCAGCCCCACTCCTTTTGCAAGCGCCCCTCCCGAGGTCTGCATCGCGCTCGAAACATCCCCCCTGTGCCGTGAGGATAGGCCAAATCGCCTGCGAGGGGAATAGTTGGGGTTGGCAATTGTGCCTTCAGTGTTAAGAATGCGGTCGACCCAGTAGCTTGAAGTAAACATACAGATCGCAGCCACAGCCACGACAATCAGCGCCATCAGCACATAACCGGTGAAATCGAGCTGGCCTGATCCCACCAGTTGCCTGATTTCCGCCGCCGTCACGGAACCGCCCCCCAGCAACTGAATGGCGAAGGGGGCCAGCAGGAACATCAATGTTGCCAGCAGGGCCCCCAGCAGCCCGGAGCGTATGCCAAGCGCCAGAAAATGGCGTTCAAACTCGCTGGCTATGAAATTTTGCCGCGCGCCGACGAAATGCAGAACTTCCACGATTTCATGATTGGAAGCCATCGCACTTCGGGCCGCCGAAACAATCACCGCTGCCGTTGCGACGGCCACCAGAAGCAGGATGCCGATACCCGCCAGCGCCACCGAACGGGTCAGGGAGCGTATCTGGGCCTGCCAGTGACGATGATCGTCCAGCAGCACATCCTTGAAGCGACCGGACAGTTTCTGGCGAACAGCGGCAAGGTCGGGCGGCGAATTGCGGTCAATTTCAATGGCAATCAGACGCGGCACGGGCAGGGCTTTCATGGCATCACCCGTTCCCAGCCACGGCTCCAGCAGGGCGGAGCTTTCCGCCAGTGAAAAGGCGCGCACATCTGTAATGCCAACCTGACGCCGCAAAACCTGCACGACCTTCCCGACCCGCTCTTCCATATCAATGCCATCCACCGGCGTGACCTGAACCGTCACTTCGCTGGCAATGTCGTTAAACCACGCATTGGCCGATTGATTGACCATATAAACCATGCCTGCCGTCAGACAGGCGAGAAAGGACATGATGGAAATCACCGCTGTCAGGGCGCGCCCCGAAACCGAGCTTTGCGGTACAATCTGCTTGGCGCCCGACAGCCTGCCGCGTGGCCGGAAAGCTTCGGAAACACCAAGGGCAAATGTTTTCACAAACTGGCGCATTATGACCTCACCTGCAATGTCCCGTCAGCCAGTACAAGCCGCGGCGCACTATACTGTTTGACAAGATCATGATCATGGGTGGCGATCACCACCGAGGTCCCCAGATGATTGAGTTCGATAAACAGCCGCAGCAGACGCCGGGCCATGCGCGGGTCGACATTGCCGGTGGGTTCGTCGGCCAGCAAAAGTTCGGGCTTGCCGATCACGGCGCGGGCGATGGCGGCGCGCTGCTTCTCTCCCCCTGAAAGAACATGGGGATAGGCGTGAATGCGATTGCCCAGTCCCACCCATTTCAGCAATTCCGTCACATCATCCTTGTAGTCACTCTCGCGGCGCCCCTGAACGCGCAGCGGCAGGGCGACATTTTCCCAGGTGGTCATGTGATCCAGCAGCCGAAAATCCTGAAAAACGATACCGATCCGACGGCGCAGCGCGGCCCGTTCTTCCGCAGGTACCATATTCAGATTCCTCTGAAACAGGAAAATATTTCCCTTGCTGGGAAACAGCGACATGAACAACAGGCGCAAAAGCGTCGTCTTGCCCGCTCCCGAAGGTCCGGTCAGAAAATGAAAAGAGCCGGGCGGCAAATGAAAATTAACGTTGCGCAGCACCTCGGGGCCCCTGTTGTACAACATGGAAACATTTTCAAAACGGATCACCGGTTTTGCCCCTTCCCTTGCTGCCTTGTGAACCGTTCGGTCCGCGCGAATTAACAAACTTTTATAGCCTGTTCGCTATACAGATATTATTGACAATTTAATACCGGTCACCGGACAGACCTGTGCATAATTACTGCCGTTTCTGCTCCTGAAACGAATCACCTATACTGGTTCATGTCAAACAGCCGTATAGCACAGCGTTGAAACGACAGTATCGTTTTTACTGGGCTATCAGATTGGCAAAAACAAGGCTTAAAAGTGCTCGCGCAATGGTGTTCCCGGGGCTTTTGTCAGCAGACCGCGTGAAAAACGCGACCGGGGCCGGATGCCTGATGGAGATGATTTGGCGTGAAGATCAAATGCCCGCAATGTGATACATATTACGAGGTCGCCGACGAGATCGCCAGCTCGGGCGCACAGGTTCAGTGCGCCAAATGCGGGAATATTTTTACTGCCAGCCCCGTTGCCGAACCGGAAATCCTCCCCGAACCGACACCCGCCGCCCCGCCGCAACCCGACGCACAGACAGCGCCGGATCCGGACGGGTTTTCTTTCGATCAGCAGTCCCCTGATTCCGTACAGACCGAGGCAGAGCCTGAACCGGCGCCGGAGGCCGATCCTGAACCCGAACCGGCACCAGACGGCGACACTGAACCCGATCCCGAACCGGATCTTGATATTGCATTCAAACCGGTTGCCGAGACAGAGACCGAACTTCTTACACCGGAAGAAAAAGAGTTTTTTTCATCTTTTGGCGAAAAAATAGCGCAACAGGAAGCGGCCGCAGAAGACAGCCCCGAAAAAACAGACAACGCTCCTGGCGAGACGACGGAAACAGAAACGGCAGAAGCAGAACCGGATATCGGCCGGGCCGAACAGGCAATTCCGGACGAAACCGATACATCCCCCGCAACCGACCCGTTCGAGGCTGCCGGCAGTTCCCCGGACGAGGACCTTTTTGCCGACGCGGCCCCTGCTGCACCTGTGGAACCCGAACCGGTCGCAGCCCCTTCCGCCCCCCCTGCCCTAACCGGCCCCGCCAGCGACACCGAACCCCC
>JALXEI010000308.1 GCA_027069645.1 Hyphomicrobiales bacterium | reverse complement strand
GTGGCGGCAGTTCCGGAACATCAAAATGATCCTGCCCTGCTCTCCCGTCCCCCGCGCCCCTGCCCGATGGAACGGAAGCCCCCTGCTGATAGTTTCGAAACGCCTTCCAGGCCAGCGTTCCGATCAGTGCCAGTCCGCCAAGACGCACCGCCTTGCCCGCCAGCGAGCGCCCGGTCCGGGTACCAAGCAGCAAACCGCCAAGCCCGCCGACAATGGCACCGGCAGCGGTTTTGTTGTTGGCGACAAGATCCTTTACCCGCCCGAGCAAATCGCCATAATCGGGCGCATCACCGGAATTTCTCCCGAAACCGGCATCGTCCCCGCGGCTTTCCCGATCTGTCTCATCAAATCGCCGTTCGGCCGGTGCCTCATAACCTCCAGGTTCGTTCTGCTGATCTCCACCCGACTTGCCGAAAATATCATCAAACGGATTGCGAAAGCCGGGGAGCTGTTTTTCCGGATGCAACTGGCGCTCACCCCGATCGGACGGGTTGTCCCTGTCAAACGAGGGGCTCTGAGCACCGCTTTCAGTCATTTGTCCAAGAATATCTTTCATAATATTACCAAGGTCACCGCTTTCGCGCACGCTGCGGGTCTGCTCGGAACTTCCGGCAATAATGGCATCCAGGATGGAGCGCGCATCAAACATGAAAAAACTCCCTTTGACAAAACACAAGGCCCCTCTCTTCATAACGCAGGCTGTTGTACATTTTCAATGCTGATATGAAGTACACCGCCAGAAATACAAGGGTCGGGCGAGCGTTTTCAAACTCAGCCTGAATCATCAACCGGATCGAGGTGCAGATTGAACACCCAGTGCGCGCGGTCATCGAGCTTCGCAATTTCGGCTTCGATATGATCGGCCGCATCATGGGCCGTATCCAGCAAAATACCCCTTTGAAAGACCAGATGGGCCTCGACGAAATGATTGTTTCCCGCCTTGCGGGTGCGCAGAAAATGATAACTGTTGACATCCTTTTCGGCATTGATGATGGATTTGATCTTTTCGACCATCTCCTCGTCAAGCGCCACATCAAGCAGGTTTAAAACACCTTCTCGCAGAATTTCGTAAGCCGAATAAATGATATAAATGGCAATCACCGCACCCACACCGGCATCAATCAGATGATTGCCGGTCAGCCGGACCAGAACCAGTGAAACAAGAATACCAACATTGGCATAGAGATCGGTCCTGTAGTGGAGTGCATCGGCCTTGACCACCAGATTGCCTGTGGCCTTTGCCGTACGACCGAGATAAAGCACCAGCAGGGCAGTTGCCAGCAGCGAAAACAGCATCACGCCAATGGAAATGTCGATATGTGTCGTGCCGCCTGCGCGTATTGCCTTTGCAATCGCCTTGTAAAGAATGAACAGGCCCGACATGATAATGATCGTACCTTCAATCGTCGCAGCAAGCCCCTCGATCTTGCCAAGCCCGTAATTGAAACGCGCACTGGCCGGCTGTTCGGAACGTGAAATAGCGAAATAGTTGAAAGCGGAAACCGCCAGATCGAGCGCCGAATCGATGGCGCTCGCCAGCACGGCAACCGAGCCTGACAACAGGCCAACAATCGCCTTGGTCAACACCAGCAGGGCGGCAACGGAGCTCGATACCATTGTGGCTTTTTTTTCCGCTGTCAGTTTTATGGCAGCCACAATAACTCCCCCTCCCGCAAACCCGGGAGTCCTCCCTCACAGTACCGGACAAAGCCACGGCCAACCCGGGTCTGTAATCCCCTTCATCGCCACAATGATCCACGAGCACAGCCCGGTCTGGCCCGCTTCATCCGCGAGCCCCGCGCTCCTTCCTGTCTTCTGCTCACCTCATGAACAAATCAGGTCAGTCCGTAAACTCATAAACGATTTTGGACTGTGTGTTGATCCGTTTATGAGTTTACGGCCTAGAAAGGAACCTCGTCATCCAGTTCCTTTTCGAACGAGCCGCCCGAAGGCGCATCACTACCGCCACCCGAAGCGCCGCCGCCATAGCTGCCCCCCTGGCCGCCAGAGGAAGGTCCGCCATACTGATCACCGCCGCCATAGCCGCCGCTGTCGCCCATGCCGCCGCCCTGGCGACTGTCGAGCATTACCAGCGTACCGCCAAATCCCTGCAACACCACTTCGGTGGTATATTTGTCCTGTCCGTTCTGATCCTGCCATTTGCGGGTCTGCAAGGATCCTTCAAGATAGACCTTTGAGCCTTTTTTCAGATATTGTTCGGCCACCCGGCAAAGCCCCTCGGAAAAAATCACCACCCGGTGCCATTCGGTCTTTTCACGGCGTTCTCCGGTCTGCTTGTCACGCCAGCTATCGGTGGTCGCAACACTGAGATTGGCAATCGGTCGCCCGTCCTGGGTCTGCCTGATTTCCGGATCGGCGCCCAGATTGCCCACCAGAATAACTTTATTGATTGAACCGGCCATTTTCTGCCTCCCTGACGTTCACAACATTTTCCGCATCCCGTCATTGGAATAACGGCGCGTGAACAAAATCCCAACCGCGAAACGCAAGCCTGCGTGCGATCCCTGTTCCTATCTTCAACAACTGTCCCTCTTCGTCATTGCGATGCAAGTCTCTCGCAATGACAAGGGGGAAGAAAACGGCTCTATCCACAGAATATATGGATAAAAAGCCCATTTCTCGCTTGCTTCACGATGCATGTTCTACTATTGTTCCAGTCTGATTGCAAGAGAAAGATAAAAAAATGCAGCCGGATGATTCTTTGCGCCTCCTGACGAAGCACCTTTTTCCGTGCCCTTTTGCATCGGGGTACGGCAACGCAAGAGAAGCGGGTGAACAACTGCCGGTATATGGATTTAATGCCTCCGTGCGGTCACAAATCCGCGCTGCCATCTTCCCTGACCCCTTATCACGTCATACACATGATTGACAGGCCGAACGTCGTACAATGCAAAAATCATCTTCACCGTGGTCTCAAACATCGCTATTTTGACCTCAAACAGGACAAATATCCAGGCAGAATGAACGCATGAAAAAGACCATCAGTGTGCAGGGGGCACGCGAACACAATCTGAAAAACATTTCCCTTGAACTGCCGCGCGAAAAGCTGGTGGTCATGACCGGCCTGTCGGGCTCGGGCAAAAGCTCGCTGGCCTTTGACACCATCTATGCCGAGGGGCAGCGACGCTATGTGGAGAGCCTGTCTGCCTATGCGCGGCAATTCCTGGAAATGATGCAAAAGCCCGATGTGGATGCCATTGAGGGTCTGTCGCCCGCCATCAGCATCGAGCAGAAAACCACCAGCCGCAATCCGCGCTCGACGGTTGGCACTGTCACCGAGATTTATGATTATCTGCGCCTGTTATTCGCCCGTATTGGCGTGCCTTACTCCCCCGCCACCGGTCTGCCGATCACCAGCCAGACGGTCAGTCAGATGGTGGACCGGGTGCTCGCACTGCCGGAAAAAACCCGGCTCTATCTGCTCGCGCCCATCGTACGCGGCCGCAAGGGGGAATATCGCAAGGAGTTCATGAGCCTGCAAAAAGCCGGTTTCCAGCGCGTCAAGGTGGATGGCAAGCTCTTTGAGATCAGCGAGGTGCCGGCGCTCGACAAAAAACTCAAGCACAATATCGAGGTGGTGGTGGACCGGCTGGTGGTGCGTGAGGATATGGCGACACGCCTCGCCGAAAGTTTTGAAACGGCGCTGGAACTGGCGGACGGGCTGGCCATTGTGGAGATTGTTGACCGGGAAAGGGAAAAGGCAGGAGACCCCCTGGAACAAATCATTTTTTCTGCCCGTTTTGCCTGCCCCGTATCGGGCTTTACCATTGACGAGATTGAGCCGCGCCTGTTTTCCTTCAACAATCCCTTCGGGGCCTGCCCGGACTGTGACGGACTGGGAACACAACTGAAATTCGAGGCCGACATGATGGTCCCCGATCCGGACAAAAGCCTCGATCAGGGGGCCATTGCCCCCTGGACGCGACACGGACAAATGGCGCCGATCTATCGCCAGATGCTGCAAGCCATCACCAGACATTATAAAGTCAAAATGAGTACCCCCTGGCGCAAGCTGCCCGAAAAGGTGCGCAATGCCCTGCTCTATGGCTCCGGCAAAACAAAAATCGCCTTCAGCTTTGATGACGGCTTGCAGGCCCGCGAGGTCAAACGGCCATTCGAGGGAGTGGTCAATATCATCGCGCGGCGCTGGCGCGAAACAGACAGCACGAGCATTCGCGAGGAACTGGGGCGCTATCAGTCGCAACATACCTGCGAGAGCTGTGGCGGGCACCGGCTGAAGGAACAGGCACTGGCCGTCAAAATCAATGACCTGCATATTAGCGAGATCACGCAAATGTCGATCCGCGAGGCTGACCAGTGGTTCCGCGAACTGCCCGCGGTCCTTACCGACAAGCAAAAGGAAATCGCTGCGCGTATCCTCAGGGAGATCAGCGAACGGCTGAAATTTTTGAATGATGTGGGGCTGGATTATCTCTCTCTGTCGCGCAATTCCGGCACGCTTTCAGGCGGCGAAAGCCAGCGCATTCGCCTTGCCAGCCAGATTGGTTCAGGTCTGACCGGTGTTCTCTATGTGCTCGATGAACCCTCGATCGGCCTGCATCAGCGCGACAATGCCCGCCTGCTGGAAACGCTGCGCCATTTGCGTGATCTCGGCAATACGGTGATTGTCGTCGAGCATGACGAGGACGCCATCATGAGCGCCGATCATGTTGTCGATATTGGCCCGGGGGCCGGTATTCACGGCGGTGAAGTGGTCAGCGAAGGGACGCCGCAGCAAATCCTCAAGGATAAAAACAGCCTGACCGGCCAGTATCTCACCGGCGCAAAGGCCATCCCGCTGCCCGCCGGAAGGCGCAAGGCAAAGAAAGGCCGCATGATTACCATCAAGGGCGCGCGCGGCAACAATCTGCAAAATGTCGAGGCCTCGATTCCACTGGGCACTTTCACCTGTGTCACCGGCGTATCGGGCGGCGGCAAATCAACCCTTTTGATCGAAACCATCTACAAAGCCCTGTCGCGCCATTTCAACAATAATCGCAATGTCCCTGCCCCCTATGACAGTCTCACCGGGCTTGAACACCTCGACAAGATCATCGATATTGACCAGTCGCCCATTGGCCGCACGCCGCGCTCCAACCCGGCCACCTATACCGGCGCCTTCACGCCCATTCGCGACTGGTTTACACAATTGCCCGAAGCACGGGCCCGGGGCTACAAGCCGGGGCGCTTTTCCTTCAATGTCAAGGGCGGGCGCTGCGAAGCCTGTCAGGGCGATGGCGTCATCAAGATCGAGATGCATTTTCTGCCCGATGTGTTCGTCACCTGCGACCAGTGCAAGGGCAAGCGCTATAATCGCGAAACGCTGGAGATCAAATTCAAGGGCAAGAGCATTGCCGATGTGCTCGACATGACGGTGGAAGAAGGGGCGCGGTTTTTCAAGGCGGTGCCCTCGATCCGCGACAAGCTGGCCACGCTGGAGCGGGTGGGGCTGGGTTATATCCATATCGGCCAGCGCGCCAATACCCTGTCGGGCGGCGAGGCGCAGCGCGTCAAGCTGTCAAAGGAACTGGCCAAACGGGCCACCGGGCGCACCATGTATATACTGGACGAGCCGACCACAGGGCTGCATTTCCACGATGTTGCCAAACTGCTCGAAGTGCTGCACGAACTGGTGGAAACCGGCAATACGGTGGTGGTCATCGAGCATAATCTGGAAGTCATCAAGACCGCTGACCATATCATTGACCTTGGCCCCGAAGGCGGCGACAAGGGCGGACGGATCGTGGCCACCGGCACCCCCGAAGAGGTGGCGAAGGTCACGGAAAGCCACACGGGGCAATATCTGCAAGCATTGTTGAAAAAGAGGCCGGGGCAAAAAGCAAAGGGCACACGGAAAAAACCCGAAAAAACCACTACCGGGACGAAACGCAAGACAAGCGGAAAGCCGGCGCCTCGCAAACGCCCCGCCCGCAAACAAGCCGCAACAAAGGCCGCTGAATAACAAATCTCCCGAAAAGTACGTCTTTACCTGTCCGACGGATTTCCGAAGACCTCAGGACCACTCAGGTGAAACGGGTCAATCTTTATGTTATCAGGTATTGCAACAGCTATTCCGATGAGAAAAACCGTTAACAGGTTCGCAATAACCGGCTGGCAAAATCGGCGCGCAATTCACTGCTTCAGCAACCGGATAGGACATTTCGGCACCGGTCCGGTTTTCACCCCTTCAGGAACCCGATTCAATCTGTTCAGAGCCGTTTCATCATGCTATTGTGCCAAAACAGCCACTGTGTGGCGGACACCTGCGGGGAACAGGGAACAAAATAAAATCAATGGCATAACCGCCTGGCGTGAGGAAAAATGACCAAATCTGAAAAACGTGATTTATGCGCTTGAAATCTGCATGGCGCGCCCGATGAGGGTGCCGACAGGCACAAGGCAGGGTCTGCCAGAGGCCAAAATACAGGTCGGAAGAAATTTTCGACAACGGTTGATCGGAAAATCTGTTGTGACTTTCGGATCAGTCCCGAGGAATTTTTAGACAACAGAACATGACTATGGAGCGTCCGGGCAATGAAGAATATGTCGATCAAAGCACTCTCTCTCATCATTCTTTCATTTATAGCGATTTACGGCGCATTCGTGATTTACGCCGCCATGACCATCTCGAAAAACACCGGTGAAGCCGAACAGTTCTGGGTCAAATACCAGGACATCAGTTCCACACGCGTCAGTGCCTTCAACTCCATCGTCAATGCAATGGGCTATGGCGAGATGATTCATTTGTTTGAAGACTATATTATTCGCAAGGATGACAGTCTGCCTGCCCGCATTCGCGTCGCCGTCGGCAAGGTTCACGCCTCTATCGAACAATATACCGAAGCGGCCATCACACCCACCGAACGGGCGGCCCTGCGGCAAATCAAAAAAGTCGTCGATGCCTATGCCATGAAGCTCCAGGATGCCCGCTCGATGGTTGACGAGGGCTACAGCTCGCGTCAGATCGACAAGGTGGCACAGATCGACGACGCGCCGGCGCTTTCAGGCCTCGACACCTTGCGCAAGGCGGTGGAAGAGCACCGGCTGGAAAAATCCGATGAACCGACCAAGATCCAGCTTCTTGGCGAGTTTCATCGCGCCCTTGGGTTTGGGGGCATGATTCACAATTTTGAACTCTATCTTCTGCGGCAAAAAAGCGAAAATGCCGACAAGGTCAAAAAGTCCATTGCCGATATTCAGGTTGCTGTTGACAAATATCGCAATTTCTCCCTTGTTCCGGCCGAAGACCTTGCGCTCAAGGGATTGATGGAAGTCGTCAACAAATATCGTGACAATCTTGATACCGCAATCAGCATGGCCGCCGAAAACAGAGCGCCGGAAGAAATTGATCTGCGTGTCAAAATTGATGACAAACCTGCCCTGTCAGCACTGCAAATCCTGCATGCCGAATACAGCAACGCTATCGAGGCCTCCAAAAAAACAACCACTGATCACCTGCGCAACTCGACGAAACTGTCAAAAAACATATTTATCGCTTCAGCCATCGGTCTCGCCCTGTTGATGCTGCTGATTGCCTGGGTGCTGTTTTCCCATGTGCTGGGGCCGATCAACAAGATTTCCGCCACCCTCGACAAATTTATTGACGGTGATCTGGATATTGAATTCTATGGAACCGAAAGAAAGGACGAACTGGGATATATGGCAACAGTCATCGACAAGCTGCGGCTCATTCTGATCAGCTATGCCCTGCGACAGACTGGTGATGCCGGCTCGCAACAATAGCCGGGATCGGAACTCCGGTCCAAAGCCGCGCCATACCGTGACAAACGGGTATCCGGCAGGTGACGGTTTCCGAAGCGGGAATAAATTGAATTGCCTGACGGCAGACTGGCAGACTATCATGTCTATGTACAAAATTTGATCATCCGGGAAGGGAATTCCAATGGTTCGCCTGTTCATTTTACTGGCAGTCATCACAATCGGGTCTTCGGAGCTACAGGCCAAGGGTGATGTGGAATTCGGGGAATATTTGTCGAATATGTGCGTCACCTGCCATCAGTTGAGTGGTACAGACAATGGTATCCCGTCCATCGTCGGCTGGGATGAGGAGGCATTCGTAAAAACCCTGAAGTCCTATCAGGCCAAAGAGCGCGATAATCCGGTCATGCAAATGATTACAGAACCCCTGACCAATGAGCAAATGGAGGCACTGGCCGCCTATTTTGCCACGATCAAACCGGTGGAACAACCCGATTAGGAACTCGTCAGGCAGGATTTTGGCGATCTGCCGACATGGAATTATTGAAGGATCGCCTTTTGTTAAATGAACAGCCCGCAGGGCAATGGAACAAACATCAAGCGAAAGCTGACAAAAGCAAACAGGGAGTGATCACATGTCAATGAACCGAAGGCAATTCGGCAAACTTGCAGGAGCCGGGGCGCTATCGCTCGGACTTGGCGTTGTAAAGGGAAGCGCCGTCTTTGGCGCCACGCGACCAAAAGTTGTTGTCATTGGCGGCGGACCGGGCGGCGCAACAGTTGCCCGCTATATTGCCAAGGATTCAAAGGGTAAAATCGAGGTTACGCTGCTTGAGCCCACCAAGCGTTACTATACCTGTTTCTTTTCCAATCTTTATATTGGCGGCTTTCGCAAATATGAAAGCATTGGCCACACCTACAAAGTGCTTGCAACAAAATACGGTATCAATGTCGTGCATGACTGGGCCATATCCATTGACCGCGCCAAAAAGACCGTCAGGCTCGGTGGCGGCAACGATATCCCCTATGATATTCTGGTGGTTTCACCCGGGATCGACATCAAATATGACAGTGTGCCGGGCTATTCGGTCGAGGGCTCGCGGGTCTTTCCCCATGCCTGGAAATCGGGCACGCCGGCACAGCTGCTGAAATCCCGGGTCATCAATATGAAAGAGGGCGGCACCTTTGTCATGCTGACCCCGCCCAACCCCTACCGCTGTCCGCCCGGCCCCTACGAGCGCGTATCTATGATCGCCCACCATTTCAAATATCACAATCCCAAGGCCAAGATCATCATTCTTGATCCCAAGGAAAAATTTTCCAAAATGCCGCTCTTTCTTGAGGGTTGGAAACGACATTATGGCGACATGATCGAGTGGCATTCCCTGTCCAATCTGGATGGTCTCAACCGGGTCGATATCGCCAACATGACCTTTGAAACCGGTCTCGACAACTTCAAGGCCGATGCCGGCTGCGTGGTTCCGGCCATGCATGGCGGGCGTATCGCCAGAGAGGCAGATCTTTGCAACGATCAGGGCTGGGCCCCGATCGTGCCGGGCACCATGCGCTCGCAAAAAGACCCCCACATTTATGTGATCGGTGATACCTCCGTTGCGGCTTCCATGCCCAAATCGGGCTTTGCGGCCAATTCCCAGGCCAAGAGCTGCGCAATGGCCGTACGCCACGCCCTCATCAACTCACGAGCTTTCCCGGCCAGATATGCCAATACCTGCTGGAGCTTCCTCGCCATTGATGATGGCATCAAGGTCGGCGCCACCTACAAGGCGGGCAAAAGCAAGATCGTCCCGACCTCCAAGATCATCTCAAAGGTCGGCGAAAGCCACGAACTGCGCCAGAAAACCTACGCCGAATTCTTCGGCTGGTACAACGCCATCACCAAGGATATGTTCGACACCAAGGCTTGAATTGGTGGTGCCTTGTCATTTATCAAAGCCCCGGATTTGCAACAGGCAGGTCCGGGGCTTTTTGATGGTGCGAAAAACCGCAATGCGGGTTTCCAAAGGGCCAGCCCTTTGGTGGGGTCGCGGGGGGGGGGCAAAGCCCCTTATTGCAAAAGCAATCCATTTTCGCGATCCCATATAATGCGCCATACCAGGATGCGAAAAGAATGACTCAAACCAGTCCAACCGCTAGCGAGATGCGCCGATAGCAGTGGTCAGTTGTTCGTGCAGTATTTTCAATCTGTCGCAGGCAAGCACGACCGTACCGGACACACAGCGTCCCTGCACCGGCTGAGGTGCCACCGCCAGCGGACGCGAGATCATGCGACTTCCCACAGAGGAAGAATTTCGGGAAATTTTCTGCTTCTGCTCCTCTGTAAAGGGCGTGACGGAGACAGAAAAACGACCATCATCCTGCATGATAACGCGCATATTCCCCAGTGACACAACCTCACCGGTAGTCACTGTAAACTGACCAAGAGAATCGTACCAGGTCGGATTGAAAGGGATCATGCTCGCCTCGCGTCTGCCGGGAATGAAAGCATTATTAAAACGCTCGTGACAGGTCATACCGACAATATGATATTGTCCCGGAGCCAGTGTCGCCTGTGCCCCTGTCGAGGCCCAGCTTGTGCCGATTGGCACAACAGCAGCCTTTTTATAGGTGCCATCACCGGCGGCACGCCCGATCTCCAGCCTTTTTTTCAAACATTTGTGCCCGACAAGCTCTGCCGTTATCAGCACAAGCGCATCTTTGTTTCCGGGCTTCACCCCCGACAAATCGGCTGGCCCGCCCCCGCAGGAGGTCAGAAACAGGGTCAGAAAAATCAACAGCGATCCGGTTTTAGTCATAAGCGCCCCAAAAAAAGCTTCCAAAGGGAAGACTAAAACACTCGTTACCGGATTGAAAGAAGGATTCAATGCCTGTTTGCAACAATCCCGGCGGCAATCTTGTCGGCGAGGCCGGTTTCTCTGGCGTGTTGTTCAAAGCCCCTGTTGCGCCAGAAGAAACCGCCCGGCATGGTAGTGGGGATGACCAGTACGTAAAACAGGGCGCGGCCCAGAATGGCGCTGGCAAGAATCGAGAACATCAGAGCCAGTGACAGTCCGAGGCCGACCGAACCACGGGGCAGACCATTGAAAACCAGCCAGAGCAGCACCGCGATATTGATCGCCTGTAGCACATTGCGGAACCAATAGACCTTGCCATAACGCGTCACCTGCTCGAAGAACGAGGCCGCCCCCTCCCCGCCCTGTCGTCGCATGGCTCTGGCATGAAAAAACAGGCCCAGCGCTTCAAGTATCAACCCTGCCGTCATAATGCCCGCCACCGGAACGGTCACCGCCTTCAGCATCGCCATGCCACCGCCAGCCAGGCCCCCGACCAGTGTCAGCAGCAAAGGCCCCAGCGTCAGCGCAGTACCGACAAAGGAACTCGCCGTCTGCCAGTGGTTCCAGAACGGGCGCGCAGGAATGAGATAGAGCCTGATCATGTAGTAAAGCCCGATCACCAGACCGAGCAACGCCGCAAGCGACGCCATGAAGGTCAGCTTTTGCGTCATCCAAATATCCAGAAAGCCCAAAAAGCGCGGCCCCAGAAGACCAAAAAACGTGTAGCCGCCAAGCCCCGCGAAAAACAGCGATACCCCGGCAATCTCGCGGCTCACCGGCGACAGTTTCCAGTTGTTGAAGCCACGATAAAAGCGCAGCGGCTTGCCCAGATGCAGATTGAGCGTGATCAGCCCGATGGTCAGCAGGGCCAGCATCGAAAAGGTGAACGGGATGAACAGGGACGTGTCATAGAGC
>JALXEI010000307.1 GCA_027069645.1 Hyphomicrobiales bacterium | reverse complement strand
GACAAACCCGGTCACCAGGGCCGTGGCGAAAAATTGCGCCCGGCCATGACTGTGCCCGCGGGCCGGGGTGAACCAGGTCATCAGCGTGGACGGGGCGAGGGCCAGCCCGGCGAGTGCAGCCAGAGAGCTGATGACCATTGTGCCGGGCCATGCCATATTGACAGGGGCAGCGGCGGGCAGCGGATCAAAAAAGGCACCGGACTGAAAAAACGGCGCGGTGAGGGCCTGTTGTCCGGCGGTTGTGAGCCGTTCGGCAAAATGTTCGGTACCGCCCGATGCATTGATGGCCATCAGTGCGGCAACTGTGAGGGCAACGGGCAGGGTGAGACCCGCCGGAACGGCAGCGCGTAAAATGGCTGGCAGGCCGCCCCTGGTCGTATGATAAAACAACAGGACGGCCATCGCACTCATGATGAGGGGCTTTGTCAGGGGCCGCAGGGTGCCCCCGGCACTGTCCTGCAGGAGCGCCTCCGGCAGACTTGCCGTCAGACGCAGGCACATGAGGGTCACCAGCAGGGCGATTATCCCGGATGCAACAGCGGTGAGGATCCGAATGCCGTCCGAGCGATAATAGTCCCCCAGCATTTGCGCCGGGGTTAGCGGCGTATAGATGCGCGAAAGAATCCACATGCGGCGGGCAAAAAGAGCACTCAGCAGGGGAAACAATATGGCGGCAAGGGTTGTGAAGCCGTAGGAAAAACCGCTGCGATAGATCAGTCCGGTTTGCGGCAGGAGCATCAGGCCCGAAAAGGACACGGTGGCCGAGGCGACAATGAAACGCATGGACGGCAGATTGCGGCCCGCAAGCAAATAATATTGCAGATCGTAACGTGCCCGGCGGCAACCGGTGCCGACCTTTATATAGTAAAGGATAATCAGGGTGCCGGGAACGAGCAGCCAGATCAGTGATTTGTCCATGCCAGCACTTTTCAACGTCGCGAATTGTCAGGGAGCGTTTTTTAAAGGGAATATATTTCAAAGCATTAGAGATGTCCAAGCAAAACGGACGAAAAGTTGCAACCGACAGGGGAAAAACAAGCGTCCAGGGCGCGTGTGGGACGCATTGAGGTGTTTTGAACCGGGTTCTCAGGCGATTTTGGCGCGTAGCAGATCGTGCAGGTGCAAAATGCCAACGGGTTTTCCATTTTCGAGGACAAAAAGTGTGGTGATATTCATGCTGTTGATCAGGTTGAGCGCTTCGCTGGCAAGAATGTCGGGAGAAACCGTTTTGGGGCTCCGGGTCATGACATCGCCGGTTTTCATATCGACGAGATCCCTTGACATATGACGGCGCAAATCGCCGTCGGTTATAATTCCGGCGAGTTTGCCGTCTGCCTTTGTGATCCCCAGACAACCAAAGCTTTTCTCACTCATCACCAGCAGGGCTTCGCTCATTTTCAAATCATCACCGGCAAGGGGGATGGCATCGCCCGTATGCATGAGTTCGCGGACATATTTGAGCGAGGCGCCAAGGGCGCCGCCGGGATGAAAAACCTTGTAATCTTTTGCTGTAAAACCGCGTGATTCGAGCAGCGCAATGGCGAGGGCATCCCCTGTTGCCAGTTGCATGGTGGTGGAGGTGGTGGGGGCCAGTCCATGCGGGCAGGCCTCATCGGCACGGGGGAGTGTCAGGCGCACATCCGACGCGCTGGCAAGGGCGCTGTTATCATTGGAGGTGATGGAAATCAGCGAAACACCAAAACGCCGTGTATAATCGATAAGAGCGGACAGCTCGACGCTTTCGCCCGACCATGACAGAGCAATGACGGCATCCTTTTCCGTGATCATGCCCAGATCACCATGCCCGGCCTCGGAGGGGTGAACAAAAAAGGCCGGCGTCCCCGTAGAGGCCAGTGTTGCGGCGATCTTGCGCCCGACATGGCCACTTTTTCCCATCCCCGAGACAATGACGCGACCGCCATTGCTTTCCGCCTGGTTGATGGCTTCGACGGCTTCGCAAAAGGCCTTGCCAAGAGAGTCCTGAAGGGCCGAGATGATGGCCTCTATACCCTTTCTTTCCAGTTCGAGCGTTTTTGTTGCAGAGGAAATGAGGGCGTTATGGGACATGTTTCGGGCCTTTTCATCGAGGTTCTTTTGACAAAGATTCTGTGTAGCCGATTTTGCCATACGATACACCCCCAAAATTTCTGCCGAGGCTTGTCACGTTCCGATCTGGAACGGGCACTAACGCCATTTTAACCTCTTTACACCATGCTGGTTGTTGTGGATTGCAGTGATTTGTGCATCTGTTTGAGCTGTCCGGAGGTTGTGTTGGTTTGTCCCTTGCAGGTACTGGCAGGAAAAATCCGGCCCGGTTTGCTGATTGTGGCCGTGCTGTGTTTTGCCATGCCCGCAGCCCGGGCGCAGCAGGCTCCGGCAAATGACGGCTTGCTGGCCACCGATGGAACCCTCATTCCCGATTTTGACCGCCGGGCGGATGAAGAGGATGAGGACCGCTTCGATGATCCGGTTTCCCGGCCACAGGTTCGATCGGCAGAGCCACAGGATCCGCTTGATCGCGCACATGCCGACTGGTCTTCACAGGCCATTGACCGGCAGGATCGACAGGCGCGAAATGCACCGCTTCCCGATCCCCTGCGTCAAATACCACGTGATTTTCGCGATGATCGCTTCAGTCAACGGATCGCTCGCCGCAATAACCCCGACAACGGGGACTGGCGCAATCGCGACGATACGGCCTTCGATCCGCTCGGCATACCTGTCGGGAGTTTTGTTTTTTATCCCGAAATCTATTCGCAGCTCATCACCAGCAACAATCTGTTTGCCAGTCGTACAAGCAAAAAAGCCGATTACGCTTCGCGGATCACGCCGTCTTTTCGTCTGCGTTCGGACTGGAACAATCATGAACTGGAATTTTTCGGCACCCTGACCCGGACCGACTGGCGTCATTTCGGTAGCGAGAGCACGACCGAATTTGAAACACGCGTGCGCGGGCGTATTGATGTGACTTCGCGTACAAGCGTCAGCGGCGGTTTGCGCCACGAGCAGCAGACGGAAGGGCGCGGCTCCCCCGAACTGCCGGACGCCGCAGCCCGCCCGGCCGTGACAACGCAAAGCGAAATATTCGGTCGTATCGAACACCGTTTCAATCGGCTCGGCTTCCGGTTTCAGGGGCAGGTCATTCGCAATATTTATGAAGATGTCCGCCTCAATAGCGGGGCCATACAGAACAATCATCTGCGCGACTATGACGAACATCTGTTGTCCCTGCGTACAAATTACGAGTTTTCACCCCGCCTGTCCGTATTTGCCGACACAGCGCTCGGCGAGCGGGTTTTCGATAGCCACGTTGATGACGGTGGTTTTATGCAGGGCAGCAAAAGCTGGCTGGTGGCGCTCGGGGGGCGGTTGGAATTCAGTCCGGCGCTGAGCTTTCTGGGACGCCTTGGCTATGCCAGAGCCATGCCCGATGAAGTTTCGCAAACCGACTTGCAAGGGGTGATCTGGGATGCCAGCCTGATCTGGACGCCGACAAGGCTGACGACCTTTACAC
>JALXEI010000306.1 GCA_027069645.1 Hyphomicrobiales bacterium | reverse complement strand
CCATAGGTCTGATAGGCAATGGTAAAGGGTGCGATGGTTTCGCCACTGTCGAGTTGCAGGGGATTGCTGGCATCAAAAGTCACAGTCTCGCCACTGCGGGACGTTTTGTTTTCCGCAGCGGACGGCCCGTTCTGTCGGTCAATCGTTGACATTTGCCCGGATCTCCTTCGCCGAACGCCCCTCCCGAAATCCTGGACGCGCTCGCAAAAAACCGACTGTGACACATCGCCAGAGCCGGTTCGGAAGATCCTGCGGCCTTTTAGCGACTTGTTTAACGTGGCTGCAAGCCGACCGGCCAAATCACCACACAGGAGCAATCTAGCGCTATACCCCCATCAAAATCAACCCTCCTCCAGGGCCGATGTTTAACAATTCTTAAAACCGGACCAATGGCTCCCTTTGCAAAGGGTGCGGAAAAAGCCTATTTTGGGTACAAACCACGCCCTGCCGAAAGTCGGAACATGAACAAAGCCGCCCTGATCATTCTCGCCTTCACGGCCATAAGCTATCTGGCCCTGATGCTGGTGCGCACCTCTTCCCCAGCCAACACGCCGGAACGGATACAAGCCCCGCCAATATCCGATTCAGACAAGGAACAAAACAACCATGAGTTTTGACAAACCTTCAGATATCGAACTGAAAAAACGCCTGACGCCATTGCAATATCACGTCACGCAGGAGGAAGGCACCGAACGCCCGTTCGACAATGAATATCACGACGAAAAACGCCCCGGTCTGTATGTCGATATTGTCAGCGGCGAGCCACTGTTCTCCTCACTCGACAAATATGACAGCGGTACCGGCTGGCCCAGCTTTTCAAAACCGCTGGCCCCGGAAAACATCATCGAAAAGGAAGACCGCAAGCTGTTTCGTACCCGCACCGAAGTGCGCTCGAAACATGGCGACAGTCACCTCGGGCACGTCTTCCCCGATGGCCCGCCCGAAACCGGCCTGCGCTATTGCATGAACTCCGCCGCGCTGCGTTTTATTCCGGCAGAACGGCTGGAAGAAGAAGGCTATGGCGAATTCGCAGCGCTGTTTGAAAAGAAATGAGCAGGAACACGACCGACAAGTATGATGCTGATCAGGAAGCCATGATTTACGATATTTACGATTGCATTCGATGTCATTCCGGCGCTGACCGGAACCCATAGCCCCGGACCTCGCTGTTTTCTGTACGTAACTTGCAACAAACGCCTGTTGCAACTTGCATTGCCGCGGCGTACGAATCCTCGCCTGCGCGAGGATGACATTCTTTTTGTGTGTAAAAACCAGTAGATAGAGGAAGCCCTTATCCGGAATCGGGGGAATATTTCAGTTCGCTCCGGCACCCCCGCTCCCCGGACAGCCGCAGCGCCGAACCCGGCTTGCCTCGCAATCCTCAACCCGTGATTAAAAATCATTCATTTTTTGATTTTTGACTATATTTTACTCACGCACGAATGATACCGGTTCACCCCCACCAATCAAAATATTAATTTTCTTATTTATTACAATACCTTAACTTATCATTAACAAACTGGCACAGCTCTTGAAATGTCCGGAACAGTAGCCCCCCGCCAGGGTAAAGATGGTGCCTTGAACGAGGCAGAACGGAAAGAAAAAACGAGGAGTAAATGACATGAAAATGGTTATGGCGATCATCAAGCCATTCAAACTGGACGAGGTGCGCGAAGCCCTTACGGAAGCCGGGATTGAAGGCATGACGGTCTCGGAAGTCAAGGGATATGGCCGCCAGAAAGGCCACACGGAAGTCTATCGCGGTGCCGAATACGCCGTATCATTCCTGCCCAAACTGAAAATTGAAGCCATTGTCAATGCCGAAGATGTTGACAAAACCATAGAGGCCATCGCCGGTGCCGCCAAAACCGGCCAGATCGGCGATGGCAAGATATTCGTCCTCGATATCCATCACACCATGCGCATCCGCACCGGCGAAACCGATGCCGATGCACTGTAGAATCAGGAAACAAGAAGGGAAATCACAACAATGCGTAAGATTTTGAGCAAATTTGCGGGGGGCGCTGCGGCAATGCTTGCGGCCGCTCTGATCGCCGAACCGGCGCTGGCCCAGGAGGCGGGAAAAAAAGCTGCCGAGACCATGTCCGCAGCGGAAATCAAATATATCTTCAACACCTTCAGTTTTCTGGTCTGCGGTTTTCTGGTCATGTGGATGGCCGCCGGTTTCGCCATGCTGGAAGCCGGGCTTGTACGCACAAAAAACGTCGCCATGCAATGCACCAAAAACGTTGCCCTTTATGCCATTGCCGGGATCATGTTCTGGGCGGTCGGCTACAATCTGATGTATGATGGTGTCGATGGCGGCTTTATCGGCAGCTTCCTGCCCAAGGTCATCCCCGACCCGGCAAAAGACCCCGGTGACTATTCGGCCGCGTCCGACTGGTTTTTCCAGATGGTGTTTTGCGCCACCACCGCCTCCATTGTTTCGGGTACTGTTGCCGAGCGCATCAAAATCTGGCCATTCCTGATCTTCACCATTGCACTTACCGCCTTCATCTATCCCATCGCCGGATCGTGGAAATGGGGGGCCGGCTGGCTGGCCTCGGGAGCCGAACACAGCTGGATCAAGGATGTTGCCGGTGCCGAATTTCAGGACTTTGCAGGATCAACTCTTGTTCATTCGGTCGGCGGCTGGGCAGCTCTGGTCGGAGCCATCTTTGTCGGCGCTCGCACCGGCAAATATATGTCCAACGGCATGGTTCATCCCATACCCGGTTCCAGCATGCCGCTGGCGACGCTCGGGACATTCATTCTCTGGCTCGGCTGGTTCGGCTTCAACGGCGGTTCGCAACTGGCTCTGGGCTCAATGGCCGATGCCTCCAGCATCTCGCGTATTTTTGCCAATACCAATCTGGCCGCTGCCGGTGGTGTTGTTGCAGCCCTCGTTCTCAATCAGCTGATCTACAACAAGGTCGATGTCACAATGGTTCTGAACGGTGCGCTCGCCGGTCTCGTCGCCATCACTGCTGAACCGCTCACACCCAGCCCGCTGTGGTCGATTATCATCGGTGCTGTTGGTGGCGGGATTGTTATCTTCGTTGTTCCCCTGCTCGACAGACTGAAAATCGACGATGTTGTCGGGGCCATCCCTGTGCATCTTTGCGCCGGCATCTGGGGCACAATGGCCGTACCGATCACAAATGGCGACGCCTCCTTTCTCGCTCAGGCCATTGGTGTTGGCGCCTATGCTGCCTTTACCCTCACAGCCAGTATCATCCTCTGGGCTGTCCTCAAGCTGACCATTGGTCTGCGCCCGACACTTGAAGAGGAAGCGATGGGACTCGACAAGACAGAAGTCGGCGTGGAAGCCTATCCCGAATTTGGCATTGGCAGCCAGAAGTTCTAGACAGCGCCTGCCAGGTTAACAGAACAATCATCATGCCCCGTTGGCGTAATGCTGACGGGGCGTGATGAATATTTATCCCCTTTGCAGAACCGGGCTTTTTATACTTCACCCTGCCTTGCTCCGAAAATCCGGGTGGAACAAAAAAATGCCTTTATTTATTCCCCACACTATTCACATCCTGAAACGATGATATATCTTTTCGTTTTCATATTTTCGGAAGTAACCATAGGAAAAAGTAAAAATTTTACTAATAGACTCTTGCAAAACCGGCAGGTGCGACATATTGTATCAGGGTGGGATGAAGGCAGAGATTTCAGGAACTTCAGACAGAACTTCGATCCGGTCTTTTCCCCGTTGTAATGCGTATCTCGACATGTCTGTCTTGTGAAACCCACGTACTGCGGGTACGGGAAGGAAAGGAGAGCTACGATGAAATCGGATAACTGGTTAATATTGTGGTCATTCTCCGGGCTTTTTGCAACAATCACTGTTGCTTATATTCTCGCTGCTCTGACCTACTGACCATACGTCCCCCCACGCAGAATAAAATAAAGGGTGGCATCCAACAAATCCGGATGCCACCCTTTAATCTTTGACGCACGCTCGCCCCGACCACACCGGCAAGCAAAAGACAGCCCCTTGTGACTGTTCAGGTTTGAGCAGTGAAGCGAGAAAGGATCTGACCGGAAACGGCCCTGCCGTACCATACCTCCGGTTCTGAATGCACGCCAATCGGAAAGCGGAACGGTCAGCGGGCAAGACAGGTCGCTTGACCTTCCAGCGACTGGAATGACTATAGTTTATCATACCCGGTCAAAAACCGTTCACCACGATATGGAAAGCCGTCGCAATGGAACATTCTGATTCAGCCACCTGCCCGCTCCCGGAACCCGACCAGCCTGACGAAACCGGCGGGCTGGCCAAATCCACCTTCCCGATTGACGGCATGACCTGCGCCGCTTGCAGCACCCGCGTCGAAAAACAGCTTGGCAAATTGCCCGGCGTCGACAGTGCCGGCGTCAATCTGGCGCTTGAAAAAGCCACGATCCGCTATGATCCGAACAAGGTATCCCTGCGGGATTTCAAACAGACCGTGCAAGACGCCGGTTTTGAAGTACCCACCGAAACGATCCGCGTCGCCATTGACGGCATGACCTGCGCCAGTTGTGTGGCCCGTATCGAAAAAAGACTGCTGGCCCGCGATGACACGCTGGACGCCAAAATCAATCTGGCCCTGGAGCGCGGTGAAGTCACCGTGCTTGCGGGAACAAATCCGAACGCCATTCTCAAAACCATTGAGGAAACCGGCTACAAGGCTCATCTTTTCCAGTCTGACCTTGCCCGGCGCAGCGCCGAGGAAGAACGGCAAAAACTGCGCCAGCAGCGTGAACATCGACGCGATATGCGCGATTTGATCATTGCAACAGTGCTTACCCTGCCCCTGCTTGTTCAGATGATCTTCATGCTGGCCGGAGTCCCCCTTGATATTCCGCCGCTGGTGCAACTGGCCCTTGCTACGCCGGTACAGTTTTATGTGGGAAGGCGTTTTTACAAGGGGGCCTTCGCCGCTCTTCGCACCGGCGGCGCCAATATGGATGTGCTGGTGGCCATGGGAACCAGCGCCGCCTATTTCTTTTCGCTGTTCATGGTCTTCAAACTGGGCGCGGCCTCGAAAGAACATCTCTATTTTGAAGCCTCGACGGTCATTATCACCCTCATTCTGTTGGGAAAAATTCTCGAAACACGCGCCAAACGGGGCACGGCCGCCGCCATTTTGCAACTCATGAACCTGCGACCGCAAACGGCAAGGGTCCTGCGTGATGGCAAGGAAGAGGAGATCCCCGTCGAGGATGTCATGGAAGGGGATATTGTCGTCACCCTGCCCGGCGAATCCATTGCCGTTGACGGCATTGTCGAGGAAGGCCACTCGCAGGCCGATGAAAGCCTTATCACCGGCGAAAGCCTGCCGGTCAGCAAACAGCCTGGTGACCCGGTTACGGGTGGTGCTATCAACGGCACCGGGCGACTGATCATCAAAACCACAAAGGTTGGCGCCGATACCACTTTGGGCCGCATCATCGAACTGGTGGAAAATGCCCAGAGCGGCAAGGCGCCGGTGCAAAAACTGGTCGACCGGGTTGCGGCTGTGTTTGTGCCAATCGTTCTGGTTATCGCCGCCCTGACCTTTATCGGCTGGTATTTCTCGGGTGCCGGATTTGAACCGGCGCTGGTGGCAACGGTCGCTGTGCTGGTCATCGCCTGCCCGTGCGCTCTTGGCCTTGCCACACCGACGGCGATCGTCGCCGGAACGGGGGCTGCGGCAAAAGCCGGGATTCTGTTCAAATCGGTGGAAGCGCTGGAAACGGCTCACAAGGTCGATACGGTGATTTTTGACAAGACCGGCACCCTGACAGAGGGGCGCCCTGCTGTTGTGGAGATCCACAGCCTCGATAATGACAACGAGACCCTGTTGCAACTGGCCGCGTCGGTGCAGGCGGCCAGCGAACACCCGCTGGCCCGCGCCATCGTCGAAAAGGCCCGCGAGCAGAAAATTGACCTGCTGCCCGTCAGAGACTTTCGCGGCCATACCGGAGCGGGGGTTGAAGGTATTGTTGACGGTCATGCTGTCGTGATTGGCAACCGCCGGCTCGTCGAGCAAAACGGCGACAGGCTGCCCGACAGTTTCGCGTCCTTGCAACATCAACTGGAAGAACAGGGACAAAGTGTCGTGTTCGTCATGGTTGATGAAAAAATTATCGGCCTGATCTCCATTGCCGATCCGCTACGGGCACAAAGCAAAGCCGCCATTGCCGATCTCAAACAACGCAATATTGCGGTCATGATGCTGTCGGGAGACAGCAGCCGGACAGCCCGCTCCATCGCCGCCCTCACCGGCATTGATGATTTTCGCGGTGAAACCCGCCCGCAGGACAAGGCCGCTGTCATCGAACAGTTGCAAAAGGACGGCAGGGTCGTCGCGATGATCGGCGATGGCATCAATGATGCCCCGGCCCTGGCACTGGCGGATCTTGGTATTGCAATGGGCTCCGGCTCTGATGTGGCAATGGAAACCGCCGGTGTCACCCTGATGCGCTCCGATCCGCGGCTGGTCAGCGCCAGCCTTGAAGTCTCAAGGCGCACCTGGAACAAGCTCGTGCAGAACCTGTTCTGGGCCTTCATCTATAATCTGGTGGGGATCCCGCTGGCGGTACTGGGGCTGCTCAATCCGGCCATTGCCGGGGCCGCGATGGCCATGAGTTCCATTTCGGTGGTCAGCAATTCCCTGCTGTTGCGTGGCTGGCGCCCGCGCCACGAGACACAATAGAAACCCTGCCAGATTCCTCCGGGGAAAAAGCCGGTCAGTTCAACCGTCTTGCGCCGGTTGGCCAGATGCCGTAAAGGGCGCTGAAACCAAACGCCCCGGCGGCACTTTCGAAGCCCGACTTTTTTAGCGCGCGGACAATATCGCCAAGGGCAATCAGGTGCATTTCATCGGCTCTGTGCTTACCTGCCGCTTCCAGGGTTTTAAGCAGCACTTCCCCGGCACGGCCGTCATCAACAAGTTTTTTCAACTGACCAAGAACGCCGGTGGCTGGCAGAGCGCCTTTTTGCGGCTGGGGGTGTTTGGCGGCCAGATTCCACAAGGGGATGCCGACATCAAGCGACAGGGCGTCAAGAACGCTGGTAAGAGCATGCAGGGCCCGACCATCGAGACGCCTCGCCCGTCCCATGCGCAGCGCCATCTGGGCCCCCTCGCCTTTGGGAACGAGATCTCCGAGGACCATATTGGACAGTGGCAACCATTCGGCCCCCATATAGGCGGCACGCCCGGCCTCGCGGACAAACAAAAACCAGGCTTCAGCCATTTTCCGGTCTCTGGCCAGCAGCGCCACCTCGATCGCCCGGGGGGCAAAGCCTTCCAGACCGCGCCGGGGCCGGATCTGCGCCACATAGGGGGCCAGCATTGGCCCGATCACCCCCGAGAGATGCAATCCACGCGTATTTCCCAGCAGGGTGTCAATAATTCTGGCGCGCAATTGCGGATCGGTTGCGCGCACCGCACCATCAAATAATCGCGCCCTGATCAGGGCATCTGTCTGATCTTCCCGCCGGACATTTTTTCCCCTTGCCGCCACCTCGCGGTAAATCCGCGCCAGACTGGCCGCCTCGATCTGTCCGCGCGAAGCGGCCTGCTCGGCCGCATCAAGACGCAACGCCAGCGGGGCCGAACGATCAAACACCAGAGCATATACCAGTGCCGGATCGGCTTTTTGCAACAGATTGCGCGGCGGTCTGGCCTTTGTCAGCCGCAAAAAATAATAGTCCCGAACACCAAGACGCTCGGGTATGCGCAAATCCGGTTTGACACCGCTCACCAGGTAATCCATCACAGCCAGCGACAAAGGCGAACGGATCTCCTTGTCACGCGCCAGATCCGCCATCAGGCCGACGGTTTGCATATCATTTCTATGGGCCGCACAAATCGCTGTCATCATCAGCGCCTCGGAAAGCAAATCCTTTGAAAGCGAGGGGTCGCCGACCGGAAACGAGGTTGCAAGCTTACAAGCCCTTTCCAGATCCCCACCGGCGAGAATGGCACGGGCTTCAAAGACTCTCACCGGCAGGGAGCGCCGCGATTCGGGAATGGTATTGATAAACCGGCCAAGATCGGTAATGCGTCCCATGCGATAAAGCACGACCATGCGCAACAGATCCCACGTCTCGGGATCGCTGTCGCGCGGCCTTGAGGGCGAAGTGACAAGTGCCCTCGCGAACAGATTGTTGAGAACCGGTGATCCGCTGCCCGCTCCCGCTTTCAGGACCGCATCGCGAAATTGTGCAAAACTCATATTGTCCCACAAACGCGGCGGCAAACCGGCCGGTGCCGATCCGGCAGCGGCATAATGGCGATCCACGGGCGCATTTTCCACCGGCGGCAGGGTCGATCTTTCGATTCCACCCTTTGCGAGCGAATTCGACGCACGTGGTGCGGGCGTTGCGGCTGGCGGTGAATCGAGCTGTCCGGCCAGCATATTGCCTTGCGGTGGCGGTGGCCTGTAAACATCGTCACCTGTCGCCGTGCTGCGTTTTTTACGGCCTTTCGACCTGTTTACTGCGGACCCGCCATGCGGTTTGGCCGGTGCCGCACGCTCTACCCACAATTTTCCCGTTTGCGCTCCGGCAGCGTTTGGCATCAGACCAACTGCAAGCAACAGAGCGCAAAACAATGCAGACAGAACCCGGCTACGGCAGTTTGATTTTGCCGATGGATGTCGACATTGTGCGCGGCGCGGGCTCAAGCAATGTGGCAATTGCGTATAGTCCACCATAGGTGACACCGACGATAACCCCCAGATAAAACAGTAATCGGACAGAATTTGGCATAATGCAGCTCGCTATCAGACAGCCCAAGTTTGACCCTAATGTGACGAATACAGCGCTTCGACGGGTGCTGGCAAGCCGGAAGTTCACCGGCTTTTCAAACGAGCACAGATCGAAATTCCCTTCCGGCAAAAAAGCGCACATGCTGCATTGGTGTTCGCGGCAAATTCCAGTATACACAAAAGAACTGTCAAAATCGAAACACCGGAAAAAAACGGGAATGGCGAGAATGCAACGGGCCGTTCAGAAAAAGAGACGTTATCGGCGGGAGCTTTTGCTCGACCGGCTGGGAGACCGGACGATTGTCCTTGTCGGCCTGATGGGAGCGGGCAAAACGGTGATTGGCCGCATGCTGGCCAAACGCCTGAAGCTGCCTTTTGTCGATGCCGACCACGAGATCGAGGTTGCCGCCGGCATGAGCATCAGCGATATATTTGCCGAACATGGCGAAGACTATTTTCGCACCGGTGAACGCAAGGTCATCAAACGCATCATGAAAAACGGCCCCCAGGTGCTGGCCACCGGCGGCGGCGCTATCATGAATACCGAAACACGCAAGGCCATTGCCGAGCGCGGCGTGACCCTGTGGCTGAATGCCGATCTTGATATTCTCATGGAACGCGTCTTGCGCCGCAATACACGCCCGCTGCTGCAAACCGAAGACCCGCGTGCCGTGATGCAAAAACTGCTGGATGAACGCTATCCGATCTACAGCCAGTCAGATGTGCATGTCACCAGCCGCAATGTGCAAAAACGCACCATTGTCACGGAAGCCGTGGCCAATCTGTGTGATTTCCTCTGTCATGACGACAAGCCCGGAGAACGTGGCGCGCGCCCCGGCAAAACCGCGACAAGGCATCGGGAAGCCTCACACAGCCCGAACAGGAAAAAACGCACACGAGGACGCTCTCGCAAGAAGAACGGCGGAGAAAAGAACAGAAATGACTGACATCATGTCCGCAGACAAAACGACAAACGAAGCCGGACAGCCACAGGCTGGCGTCAGAGTTGAACTGGGCGAGCGTTCCTATGATATCGAGATCGGCGGCGGTCTCCTGAACAGGGCCGGGAAAATGATTGCAGACCGGGCCGGGCGACGCAAATGCGCCATTCTGACCGACGAGAATGTCGCCCCCCTGCATCTTGAAAAACTGCAACAAGGCCTTGACCAGGCCGGCCTTTCCCATGATGTCATTATTCTGCCCCCTGGCGAGGCCACCAAGAGTTTTACGCCACTCGCCAATGCCTGCGAGCGCCTGCTGGCCATGCAGATCGAGCGGGGTGACCTGATCATTGCCTTCGGCGGCGGAGTGATCGGGGATTTCGCCGGTTTTGCCGCCAGCATTCTGCGCCGCGGCATGGACTTTGTGCAAATTCCAACCACCCTGCTTTCCCAGGTCGACAGTTCTGTCGGGGGAAAAACAGGCATCAATACAGGCCAGGGAAAAAATCTTGTTGGCAGTTTTCACCAGCCCCGCCTTGTCATCATCGACACCGATGTGCTGGAAACCCTGCCCGCGCGTGAACTGCGCGCCGGTTATGCCGAAGTCGTCAAATACGGCCTTATAGATGATCCGGTTTTCTTCGCCTGGTTGCAGGAAAATGGTCCGCGTATCCTTGCCGGTGATGAACAGGCCCGTACCCGTGCCATAGCCACGAGCTGCCGTGCCAAGGCGCGCATCGTTGCCCGGGACGAGCGCGAATCAGGCGTGCGCGCCCTGCTTAATCTCGGCCACACATTCGGCCATGCCCTTGAAGCCTTTGCCGGATATGACGGCCGCCTGCTGCACGGCGAGGGCATTTCCATCGGTATGGTAATGGCCTTCGAACTTTCCGAACGACTGGGACTTTGTAAAAAAGGGGCAGCAGATCAGGTTGAACAACATTTCAGAACAGTGGGACTACCCACACGCATAAAAGAGATGAATGTTTCCCCCGGCCCGTCCGCTGATGCGCTGCTCGAAAGCATGGCCCAGGACAAAAAAGTCCGTGACGGAAAGCTGGTCTTTATTCTCGCCCGGGACATCGGCGAAAGCTATATCGACACTTCAGTTCCGATGGACGTCCTTGCCGATTATTTGCGTGAACAATGCTGACGTGACCATCATGATCCGCTTCCTGTTAAAACTTCTCGGATTCTATCTCCTCGCATTCGGCTGCGTCGGCATGCTCATTCAACTGAGCGAAAACCTGTTCAACTGGCAGGACAGGGGAGATTTTTTCAATCATGTATCAGCTTTAAACTATGTTTCGGCTTTTTTTATCACCCCGGTCTACGGGCTCATATCCTTCTTCACGGCCATTTTCCGCGGCAGGGTCTTTGCCCCGGATGTTATCGAGGTTCATGTTATCATGATCGTGTTTTTTTTACTCGCCACACTCGGCTTCCTGAAACACAGCCGCTTTATTCTTTTTGTTGCCGCACTGTTGCCCGTCAGTCAGGCCATACTGGTTCTCGATCTCGTCTCATACATACAGGTAAAATAACAGCCATGACCCTTGAACTGGTCCTGATGGGCCTCGCCATACTTGCACTGCTGCTGATTTCGGCTTTCTTTTCCGGTTCGGAAACAGCCCTCACCGCCGTATCGCGCCCCCGCATGCACAAACTGGAAAAGGACGGCAACAAAAACGCCGTCATGGTCAACCGCCTGATCGATGCGAAGGAACGGCTTATCGGCACGATCCTGCTGGGCAACAATCTCGTCAATATCCTCGCATCCGCCCTCACCACCAGCCTGTTCATGGGCCTGTTCGGGGCTGCCGGTGTCGTCTATGCGACGATCATCATGACGGCTCTTGTGG
>JALXEI010000305.1 GCA_027069645.1 Hyphomicrobiales bacterium | reverse complement strand
CGATAATGGTGCCAAAAGCGCAAAAATACGAGGTTAAAATGATCGCCGCGCGTACTTTTGTACGTGCAAGATCATTTTGGCCGCGGATTGCAGCGCTTTTGGCATCTCCTGCCATTTCGACCCTGTTTATGAGTTTACGGCCTGGGTGCCAGAAAACGTTGACGTCCCGCGATATGGCAAGAAAACAGGCTATTGCGCCATTTCGAGCGTGATGACTTCCGCAGTGCTTTCAAGATGCCAGACCTTGGAAACGATTTTCCAGCCCTCCTCGCCTTTCACAAAGGAGAGGTGGTCGACAAAGACATTTTCGTGAGATTGCAAACGCAGTTTGACGACCGCACTGATATCCGAAAGATAGTCTATGAGAATGATCTCGTCCCGGCGCTTCTGGTGCCGCCCGGCCGGAGAGGGACGACTGCCGACATCCTGGCGGAAGCTGGCAACCGGATCGACGAAGATTTTTCCTTCATCTGCATCAAACAGACTGGCCGACTTGTGAAAAACCCGATCAAGTTTTTCCACGTCACATTCATAAATCATATCAAAATAAAGACGTATGGCGTCAAGCAATATGGCTGGATCTCTCATCCCGACCTCCCTTTGTTTATGGACTGCAAGTTCAGTCTAGGAAAAAATCGGAATTTTTATAGTGGCGGGATTGACAAATAATGGTAATATATCGCCAATGACACTGTTATCGCACAAACCGGACGATCCCGGACGGGTGGCCATTCTCACCTATCAGGGCCTTTGCACCTTTGAATTCGGCATTGCCGTCGAGGTGTTTGCGCTGCCACGCCCGGAATTTGACTTTCCCTGGTACGAATGTCAGGTCATTGCCGGCGAAAATCACCGCGTCCGGGCTGTCGGGGGAATCCATGTCGAGACCGATGCCGGTCCTGAAGCTCTGGCAAAAGCCCGAACGATCATCATTCCTGGATGGCGCGACAAAACCGAACGCCCGCCCGAACCATTGCTGCAAGCGCTGGTGGCAGCGACACAACGCGGCGCACGCTGCCTGTCCATCTGTTCCGGCGTTTTCGTACTGGCGGCTGCCGGTTTGCTGAAAGGGCGGCGAGCCACCACGCACTGGCAGCACATGCCGGAACTGCGCAAACAATATCCAGATATTAAAATCGAGGAAGATGTACTCTATGTCGATGAGGGGCAGATCATTACTTCGGCTGGCAGCGCCGCCGGGCTTGATGCCTGCCTTCATCTTGTTCGCCGGGATTTTGGCAGCGATGTCGCCAATCACGTCGCGCGACGGCTGATCATGCCGCCTCACCGCGACGGCGGTCAGGCCCAGTTTGTCGCCTCCCCGGTCTCTATCCGGCCAGGCAAAACCATCGCCGAAGTCATGGATCTCGCCCGCCGCAAACTGGACCGGCCGATTAGCCTTGCCGAACTTGCCGCCAGCGCCAATATGAGCGAGCGAACCCTGCTCCGCCGTTTTCGTGAAACCGTTGGCATGACACCGGTCGCCTGGTTACAGCGCGAACGTATGTACAGGGCACAGGAACTGCTGGAAACATCCCCTGACAGCCTTGCCGATATTGCCGAACAATGCGGCTATCGTTCTCTTGAAACCTTTCGCGTCGCCTTTCGCCGACAAATCGGCACCTCCCCTGCCGCCTATCGCGCCCGCTTTTCCCGGTGACAATCGGTAATCAACCTGTCTCAACCCAAAACGCAAAAAGACCGACCTTTGCATTCCGTATTATCCGATATGTTCCGGAAACAGACCCGCCAGTCCCTCTTTTGAAGCTTCGCATATGCCGCGCTCCGTGATCAGACCGGTAACGAGATGCGCCGGTGTGACATCAAAGGCCGGGTTGACGGCCGGTGTCTCGTCGGGACATATCTGCACGCGCGCCACGGTCCCGTCATCAAGGCGGCCCTGGACTTTCGTGACCTCTTCCCCGTCGCGATGCTCGATGGGTATATCGCTGATGCCATTGTCGATCGTCCAGTCAATGGTGCCGGAAGGCAGAGCTACATAGAACGGTATGCCATTGTCGCGGGCCGCCAGCGCTTTCAGATAGGTGCCGATCTTGTTGCAGACATCGCCATTGGCGGCGGTGCGATCCGTACCGGTAATCACCATGTCCACTTCACCCCGCTGCATCAGATGCCCACCGGCATTATCGACAATGAGCCGGTGCGCAATGCCCTGCTGTTTCATCTCGAAAGCGGTGATATGGGCCCCCTGATTGCGTGGCCGCGTTTCATCAATATAGACCCGAACAGGAATATTTTCCTCATGGGCCTGATAGATCGGCGAGGTCGCCGTGCCACGGTCGACGGTCGCAAGCCAGCCGGCATTGCAATGGGTGAGGATATTGACCGGCTGACCGGCAGGCTTCTCGGCCGCAAGCTCGCGGATGATTTCCACACCATGCACACCGATGCGGCGATTGCATTCCACATCCTCATCACAAATCTGCTTCGCCCTTTCAAAGGCTATACGGGCCCTTTCACGCTCGGATACCGGCTCCAGCAATTCGCGCATGTCATCAAGGGCCCATTGCAGATTGACCGCTGTCGGTCTTGTCGACAACAAAAGCGCGATGGTCTGTTGCAGCGAGCTGTCGGAAGGGTCGGGAACCATTTGCATCGCCACACCCCAGGCCGCCGTTGCCCCGATCAGCGGCGCCCCCCGTACCTGCATATCGGCTATGGCAGCCGCGAAATCATCGGGATCACGCAATTCGACAATGCGAAATTCGTGCGGCAGCCAGCGCTGGTCAATGATCCTGACGCAGGACGTCTGTGTCTCGAACCAGATTGAACGATAGTCTTTTCCATCAATCTGCATGAGAATCCTCCCGACTGCGCCAGCCCTCGGGGGCCGGTGGCGGATGGGGACCGGCCAGCGCTTCCGCGATCAAACGGTTCGTGGCCGGTTCTATAGCCCCTTGCAGGGCAGCCATAAAAGCCTCGTCATCAAGACCCGGCTCTATGGCTGGCAAAAATTCCACAATGACCTTGCCGGGACGGCGGGTAAATTCACGTCGCCGCCAGTACAGGCCGGAATTGAGGGCCACCGGGATCACCGGTATCTGCAAATCCCGATACATGGCCACAATGCCGCGTTTGTAGCGCGGTTCGGCGCCCGGCGCCCGGCGATTGCCCTCGGGAAAGATAAATATTTCGCGCCCCTGTTGGGCACGAAGGCGGGCATCCTTTACAAGCTGTTTGATGGCGCTGCGCCCCTTGCCCCGCCTGACGGGGATCATATCCATGCGCTTTGCAAACCAGCCCAGAAAAGGGATGGCCATCAGTTCCGATTTAAGGATCATCGCCGGTTCGTCAAAATAGTTGGTCAGGGCGAAAACGTCCCAGGTGGACTGATGCTTGACCGCCACAATGACCGGCCCCTTGCGCAGATTTTGCAGCCCCCGGGCTTCTGTCTCAAGACCGACAATGGCTTTCAGCGCCACCAGCAGGGCAGCGGAAATACCGCCATAAATGTAGCGTACGATCAGGCGTCTCGGTGCCAGCAACATCGGGGATCCGAGGATCAG
>JALXEI010000304.1 GCA_027069645.1 Hyphomicrobiales bacterium | reverse complement strand
GCGCTGGGAGCCTCCTATGCCGGGGCGCTGGGGGTCACCGCCAGTTCCGGTCCCGGCATTGCCCTTAAAATGGAAATGATCGGCCTTGCCGTGGCCACCGAACTGCCGCTGGTTATTGTCAATTCACAGCGCGCCGGTCCCAGCACCGGGCTGCCCACCAAGACCGAGCAATCGGACCTTTATCAGTCGGTCTTCGGACGCAATGGCGATGCCCCCCTGCCCGTCCTTGCCGCCCGCTCACCGGGCGACAGTTTTTACTGCGCCATCGAGGCGGCACGTATCGCGCAAAAATACATGACACCGGTAATCCTGCTCACCGACGGATTTATCAACAACACATCAGAACCCTGGGCGATCCCGGATATCGACAAACTGCCCCGGATCGAGGTTCCCAACCGCACGGATCCCGAAAGCTTTCAACCCTATGCCCGTGACGAGCAGACCCTTGCCCGCGCCTGGGCCGTTCCCGGCACCCCTGGCATGGCCCACCGGATCGGCGGTCTTGAGCGTGACAGTCTCACCGGGGCCGTTTCCTATGATCCGCAAAATCACCAGACCATGTCGGATCTGCGGGCCCGTAAAATCCGGCAAATCGCCTTTGACGTCGACAAGCTGACCATTGACCAGGGGGAACCCGATGACAAACTTGTGGTCGTCGGCTGGGGCTCCACCTATGGTCCGATCTCGCGCGCTGTCAGCAATTTGCGCGAACATGGTCTGTCCGTCGCCCATGTGCATTTGCGCCATATCTACCCGTTCGCCGCCAACCAGTGCGAACTGATGTCGAAATTCAAACGCATCCTGGTGCCCGAAATGAATGAGGGCCAGTTGATCACACTGATGAAGGCGATGGATTGTCCCGTTGCCACCAGCCTGACCAAGATCACCGGACAGCCCTTTTCGGTCATTGAACTGGAAATCGCCATTGTTGATGCTCTGAAGGATCTGTAAAATGAACACGCAACCCCCGGCTACCGGATTGAAGCCCGCCGATTTTGCCTCCGGTCAGGAAGTGCGCTGGTGTCCGGGCTGCGGTGACTATGCCATTTTGAAAGCCGTACGCAAAACCATGTCGGAGGTCGGCGCCGACCCTGACAACACGCTGGTCATATCCGGCATCGGCTGTTCGTCGCGCTTTCCCTATTATATGAGCACCTGGGGATTTCACACCATTCACGGCCGCGCCCCGACCATCGCCTCGGGGGCCATGCTGGCCAATCCCGATCTTGATGTCTGGATCATCACCGGTGACGGTGACGGGCTGGCCATTGGTGGCAATCATTTCCTGCATTTGCTGCGGCGCAATTTCAATTGCCAGATCCTGCTGTTCAACAATGAAATCTACGGCCTCACCAAGGGACAATATTCCCCGACCTCACACATGAACACGCGCAGCCCCTCGACCCCGACGGGTTCTATTGACACGCCGCTTGACCCGGCCCGGGTGGCCCTTGGCGCCGGTGCCCGCTTTGTTGCCCGTGCCGTCGATACGCAACAAAAACAGCTCACCGACATTCTGACACAGGCCTGGGCCCACAAGGGCACATCCTTTGTCGAGATCTTTCAAAACTGTATCGTCTACAATGATGGCGTATTTGACGAATTTACCGACAAAAAGAACGCACCAGACCACCAGCTTCATGTTGAACACGGCAAACCGATGATCTTCGGGGCTGATGAGGACCGGAGTCTTGTCATGGACGAAAGCTTCAACCTGCGCCCGGTCGCTATTGGCAAGGACAGCGGGGTTTCGCCGCTTGTGCATGATGAAACCAGTCGATCGCTGGCCTTCATGCTGGCGGAACAGACCCCGCCGCAAGGGCCGATGGTGACCGGTGTTCTCTATCGACAGCCCGATGAAACCTATCAGGAACTGGTACGTCAGCAACTTGAAGAAGCGGGTGGTGGCTCCACCCGCAGCGTCAACGAAGCCCTGCGCGACGGCCTCACATGGACGGTCACATGACAGGGGCGCGGGAATCGGTTACGTCTTGAAACGATGATCGCATCAGCGGAACAGCAACGCCCACCAGACCGAAGCAATATGATGACACAGCTACAGTATGAAATTCTCGACGTTTTCACCGACACAAGGTTTACAGGAAACGGCCTTGCCGTGGTCAAAAACGCCGAAAACCTGTCGGACACACAGATGCAGGCCATCGCCCGCGAATTCAATCTGTCGGAATGTGTTTTCATACTGCCCGCAGAAAATCCGGCCCATTCTGCACGAATCCGCATTTTTACCCCGGCCCGGGAATTGTCCTTTGCCGGGCACCCTACCGTTGGCACCGCCGTCATGGTCGCCATTCATCAGCTTGGAGATGTCTCCGGCCACGAAGATGCGATTGTCGTGCTGGAGGAAAAGGTCGGTCCCATCAGAATTGGCGTCAGCTTTCGCCCGGACAAGGCACCTTTTGCGGAATTTGACATACCCGGCATGCCGACAGAAATGGCACAGGTACCAACCAATGACGAACTGTCCCTTGTTCTCGGCCTGACGACGAGTGAAATCGGTTTTGAGAACCACAAACCAAGCTGTTTTGATGCCGGAATGCCGTTTGTTTTCATTCCCGTGCGCAATCTTGATGTCATTGGCCGGGCCGTCGCCGATTCCGGGGCAATGGAAAAACTGCTGGACAGCACACACCAGCATTTTTATCTCTATTGCCGCGAAACCGTCAAAAGCAACTGTTCCTTTCATGCCCGCATGTTCGCCCCCGCTCTCGGCGTTGCCGAAGACCCGGCAACCGGCGCCGCCGCGGCCGCTCTTGCCGGTGTCATCATGAAATTCGACCAGCCGCCGGGCGGCACAATAAACTATATTATCGAACAGGGTGTTGAAATGGACCGGGCCAGTGAAATTCACCTGGAACTTGTTGTCGATGGCGGTCTGAAAAATGTGCGCATCGGCGGCCATGTCGTTCGCGTCGCCACCGGGAGCATGGAGATCTGACCCGCACCGGCGCAGACAATAACTCATGCAGACTGATGTACTGTATTGATAATACAGCGGTCTTTATCTGGTTCATAAGCCGGTTCTTAGAGGCCAGTTCAAAACTCATTACTTGATTTTATTGAGTTTTTTCCTGTCCAGAATCAAGCAAACCGGCGCCGAACGGGGCTGGCGTCCCTTTCAAGCCGGTTTACGCCGGTAATGGGCAGGAAAAGGCCAATAAAATCAGTGAGGAGTTTTGAACTGGCCTCTTATACTCTCTGGTACGACATCGGGAAGCCAGGCGGTGTCATCATTTGAGCCAGCTGAGGCTTGCAGCCAGATGGATTGCGCCGGGGAAAGCGATTGCACGCTTGTCATATCTTGTGGCTATTGCCCTGTATTGCCTGATCTTTTCGAATAAATTCTCAATCAGGTGGCGTGATTTATAGAGTTCCTTGTCATAGTGGCGTTGAATTTTCCGATTGGATTTTGGTGGAATGACGACCTGTTTTCCGGCCAAAACCAGAGGTTCAATGACGCGAGTGTCGGCGTCATATCCCTTGTCAGCAAGAACAATATCGGCCTCAATATTGCCGATCAA
>JALXEI010000303.1 GCA_027069645.1 Hyphomicrobiales bacterium | reverse complement strand
GGCCAGATCCGGAACCTCTGAACGCCATTTTTCAATACGTTGCAGCATTTTGTCGCAATCCCCGGGGCGGCGCATGGCCTTCAGCAGGCGCGGACTGGCATGCTGAAAAGGCACATCAAGATAGGGCAAAATACGGCCATCGCGCATCAATGGCAGCAGCTCGTCAACATGGGGATAGGGATAGACATAATGCAGGCGTATCCAGATGCCGAGATCCCCGAGGGCATCGGCAAGCCCGGTGAGGCGCGTTTGTATCTCCCGCCCCCGCCATTGCGCCGGTCTGTATTTCAGATCAACGCCATAGGCGCTGGTATCCTGTGAGATGACCAGCAACTCCTTCACACCGACCCCGGCAAGCTGTTCGGCCTCGCGCAACACATCTTCCACCGGGCGACTCACCAGTTTTCCCCTGATCTGCGGGATGATGCAGAACGAGCAGGAATGATTGCAGCCCTCCGATATTTTCAGCCAGGCATAGTGACGCGGTGTCAGTTTCAGTCCACCGGGGGGGATCAGCGCTGTTTTGTGATCATCCGAAGGCGGCAGGGCCCTGTGAACGGCGGCGATGGTTTCCTCGTAGCGATGCGGACCGGTCACCGCCAGTACATCGGGATATTTTTCGCGAATCATTGGTTCGGATGTGCCAAGGCAGCCGGTGACGATCACCTGGCCGTTTTCGTTCATGGCCTCGCCTATGGCATCAAGGGATTCGGCCCGGGCACTATCGAGAAAACCGCAGGTATTGACGATCACCAGGTCGGCCCGCTGATAGTCCGGCGCCATTTCATAGCCCTCGGCACGCAGGCGCGTCAGGATCCGCTCGCTATCAACAAGGGCCTTGGCGCAGCCGAGACTGACGAGACCGATTTTCTTCGGGTTATGCTTCATAGACCGCTTTGTGCACAGGTCGGTTGCGATGCGTCAAGCACGATCTGTTGAAGAACAGTGAGGGAAAGACCGTCCGGACTGGATTCGAACGGCGAATTGTGTAGGATGCACAAAAATCACGCTGATAACGCGCAAAGGCAGGAGGGAAATCATGTCTGATCCGGCAGGATTGATGGCAGGGAAACGCGGTCTCATCATGGGGGTCGCCAACAAAATGTCGATCGCCTGGGGCATCGCCCGCGCCCTGCACCGTGAAGGCGCGCAGATTGCCCTTACCCATCAGGGCGGACCACTGGAAAAAAGAGTCATACCGCTGGCCGAACAGCTTGGCTCGGAAATCGTTGCCGAATGCGATGTTTCCTCTCCCGATTCGCTCGATGCACTTTTTGCGCAGATTGGCGAAAAATGGGGTGAACTGGATTTTGTTGTCCATGCCATCGGCTTTTCCGACAAGAACGAGCTGGATGGTCGCTATGTGGATACCTCCCCTGAAAATTTCAGCCAGACCATGAATATATCCGTCTATTCCTTTACCGCCGTGGCCCAACGGGCGGAAAAACTGATGAAAAACGGCGGCGCCATGCTCACCCTGACCTATTACGGCGCCGAAAAGGTTATGCCCCATTACAATGTCATGGGCGTCGCCAAGGCCGCGCTCGAAGCCAGCGTGCGCTATATGGCCGAGGATCTGGGCAAACAGAATATCCGTGTCAATGCCATTTCCGCCGGTCCCATCAAGACCCTCGCCGCCTCGGGGATCGCCGATTTTCGCTATATCCTCAAATGGAACGAATATAACTCGCCCTTGCGGCGCACGGTCGATATTGATGAAGTGGGCGATGCCGGTCTTTATCTTTTGTCGGATCTCGCCCGCGGGGTTACCGGCTGCATCCATCACGTCGATGCCGGTTATCATGTTGTCGGCATGAAAGCCGAGGACGCCCCGGATATCAGCGTTGAACAAAAGAAAGCATGATCGTGCCTGTTCCGTCATCGGGATACAACCGCGCACCCCTTTGTTGCGCCTTGCCTGACGGCTGTATTTTTCCTAGATTGGCGCCATGAAACCAACGATCTACCTTATTCGCCACGGCCAGACCGACTGGAACGCAAGGCGCCGTCTGCAAGGACAGACCGAAATTCACATGAACAGTTTCGGTCGTTCGCAAGTCAGAGGCAATGCCGAAAAACTGCGTGCCCTGGCACTTGACCCGCTCAGCTTTGATTATGTCTCAAGCCCCATCTGCCGGGCGCGCGAAACCATGCAGATCATTCGCGAAATACTTGGCCTCGACAAGCATGATTACCGCACCGACGACCGTCTCAAGGAACTTGATTATGGCGAATTCGCCAGCCACACCTGGGATGAGTTGCGCGAAATCCGCCCCGAAGACGTCATGAACCGGTTTGACAACCCCTGGTCCTATGTCATTCCAAAAGGGGAATGTTATGCCCAGCTCTCAAGGCGCGTGCTGAGCTGGTTCCACGAAGTGGAGCGCAACACCATTGTTGCCGCTCATGCCGGTGTCAGTCGCGTTCTGCAAGCCTTTTGCAACCGCTACCCCGAAAAAGATGTCGCCTTCCTTGATGCCCCCCAGGACCGTATTCTGGTCATAGAGGGCGGTCAGTTGAGCTGGCTATAGCAGCTTGCCCGGATTGAGAATGCCCCGTGGGTCAATCGCCTGCCTGATTGTACGCATCAGATCCAGTTCCACCTCGCTTTTCATCTCGCGCAACATCTGCCGTTTCATTTTTCCAATGCCATGTTCGGCCGAAATGGAGCCGTTATATTTCATAACGATCGCATGCACGCATTGGGAAACCTCTTCCCATTTGTCCAGAAAAACCGACTTGTCCATATCAACCGGCTGGGAGATGTTGTAATGAATATTGCCATCGCCAAAATGACCAAAGGGCACAGGACGACAACCTGGCACCAGAGCGCGAACAGCCTCGTTGGCTTCCCTGATGAAAGCCGGAATGGCGGCAACCGGCACCGAAACATCGTGCTTTATGCTGCCCCCTTGCGGCTTTTGCGCTTCCGACATGCGCTCGCGCAGGGCCCAGAGCGCCGCGCGTTGCTCCAGCGACGAGGGAATCGCTGCGTCCTGTAACAGTTCCTTTTCCATAGCCTCTTCCAGAAGGGCGCTCAAACGCTCCAGCGCCAGCCCCTCCCCTTGCAAACTGGAAATCTCCAGCAGCGCATACCATTGATGAGGCGCGGCCAGCGGATCATTCTGTCCGGTATGTTGCAGGACAAATTCCAGCCCCGGGCGTGGCAAAATCTCGAAAGCTGTTAGCTGTCCACCGGCTCTTTTTTGCGCGTGGGCAAACAACTCGGCCAGTTTTTCAAGGCTCTCGACACCAATAAAAGCCGTGGCCTGCTCGCGCGGTTTGGGGAACAGTTTCAGCACTGCCGCCGTGATAATGCCCAGCGTGCCTTCCGAACCAATGAACAGGTCACGCAAGTCATAGCCGGTATTATCCTTTTTCAGCGCCCGCAAACCGTTCCAGATGCGCCCGTCGGCCAGCACCACTTCCAGCCCCAGACACAGATCGCGCATATTGCCATAGGCCAGCACATTGACCCCGCCTGCATTGCTGGCCAGATTGCCGCCGATCTGACAGGAACCCTCGGAAGCCAGCGACAGGGGGAACAGCCGATCAACCTCATCCGCCGCCTTTTGCACCTGTTCCAGCGTCACCCCGGCCCCCACCTGCATGGTTCCACCAGCGGGGTCTACGGAATATATCCGGTCCAGACGCGACAGGGACAACACCACCTCGTTTTCAGCGTCAAAGGGAATCTGCCCGCCCACCAGTCCGGTATTCCCGCCCTGTGGCACAATAGCTGTGCCGGTTTCATGGGCCAGCGCCATGATCTGCGCAACCTCCTGCGTGCTGCCCGGTTGCAGAACAAGCGCGGCGCGACCTTCATAACGATCCCGCCATTCATGCAGATAAGGCGCCATATCTGCCTCATCACTGAACGCATGAGAGGCACCGACAATGGCGCTGAACTGTTGCAAAAGTGCCAAATTCATCCTGACCTCCATAAAGCGGCTGACACCGCTGCCCTCGCCGGGCGGGCAGCCTGTGCGGCTGACAGAAGGGGCAAGCCCCTTCACCCCGATTTTCAAAAAGGTTTCCAAAAGGCTTGCCTTTGGTGCCCGCTGCACAGGCGGCCCGTGCGGCGAGCACAAGCTGCGTCAGCAGCTCAGGGACGCGGTGCGGCGGCTCTTTTCAAACGGTCATTGATGGCGCGCCCCAGCCCCTCATCGGGAATGGGCATGACAGCGATGGTATCAATGCCCGTATCGTCAAGAATACGCAAATAGGCATAAAGATTGGCGGCCGCTTCGGCAAGGTCCCCGGACGGGCTGAGATTGACACCGATGATCTTTTTCGGCGCATCGGGGCCAAATGCCAGCATCATTTCGCCTTCACGTATATTGCTGGCATCGAGGCGCAACCTGGCATTGGGGGCATAGTGGCTTGACAGATTCCCTGGTGCAAGCGGCTGCGCCTCATCCGCCGCCCCTTCACAAGGCCGGGTAACTGTTGAGCCCGCAAGCCGTTCGATTTCCTCCACCGGAATCGCCCCTGCCCGCAGCAGGGACAGCTTCTTTCCTGCGGTGCCGATGATGGTCGATTCGAGGCCCAGTTGGCAGGGACCGCCATCCAGAATGAGGCTCACCCTGTCTCCCAGCCCCTCTTCCACATGTTCGGCCTCGGTCGGGCTGAGTTTTCCGGACGGGTTTGCGCTTGGCGCCGCAATCGGCCCGTCAAAAGCTTCCAGCAGGGCAAGGGCAACCGCATTGCCCGGCACCCGCAGCGCAACAGTCTCCAGTCCTGCGGTAATTTTTCCCGACAATCCGGCCCCTTTGCGCACTGGCACCACGAGAGTCAGCGGACCGGGCCAGACATTTTCGGCCAGCCGCACGGACAGATCATCGAATTGCCCATATTGCTGCGCCGTCTCCAGATCCCTGACATGCACAATCAGCGGATTCACCGCCGGTCGTCCCTTGGCCTCGAAAATCGCCGCCACGGCCTCGTCATTGCGGGCATCCGCCCCGAGACCATAGACCGTCTCTGTCGGGAAAGCCACCAGTTGCCCGCAACGCAAAGCCGCCACAGCTCTTGCTATGGCGGCTTCGTCGGGTTCAGCAATCAATGAAGGATTAACCGTTTGTGCCACTCTGTTTGCTTCGTCCATCATTATTGAGACTGGAGCGAATTCTGTCGGCATAGGAACGCAATTGACCCTTGTTGCGGATCTTGGAGAAATTGGAACGCTCCATATTCCCCATAAGCTGATAGATGCGGCCATTGACATAGACGACTTCGTCGCTGTTCATAACCTTGTCATAACCTTCCTCGGCGACTTTATCAACATCAAGGAACATGCGGGCGGGAAGCTGCGACGTGATCTGCTTCTCGTCGGCTTCATCATGCAGCTCGCTCTTGAAGAACCCGGGGCACAGGGCCAGAACCTTGACACCGGTTCCCTTCAGCTCCTCGGCATGGGCCTGGGAAAACTTGATGAGGAAAGATTTCGCCGCACCATAAAGCGTATAGGCACCGGTTGGTGTAATCGTACCAACGAACGACGACACATTAATGATGCGTCCATAACCGCGTTTCACCATGCCCGGCTCAAAGAGATAGGCCAGTTGCGAGGGCGCCGTAATCATCAATTGCAGGAAATCGCGATGTTTTTCCCATTCGGTTTCCTGATAGAAGCCCGGAATGGCAAGGCCCGCATTATTCACCAGCGCATCAATCTCGATGCCCTGCTTCTCACATTCATCATAGATGTGCTGCGGACCGGCAGGGTCGGCCAGATCCACGGCAATCAATGTGGTGCGAACACCATATTTCTTTTCAATTTTTGCAGCCTGCTCCTCAAGCCTGTCCTTGCGCCGCGCCGTAAGAACAACATTGAAGCCGTTTTTTGCGAAAACATCCGCAAAGGAAGCGCCGAGCCCCCCGGAAGCCCCCGTGATCAAAACGGTGCGGGCCCCTTTATTACCGTCAATTGCGTACAGGTTGCCTTTCGACTTCCCGAATAGCTTGCCAATACCTCTGTTCATCACCCCGTTACCTCCTAAAATAACACGTATGAGACTCAACAGTTCGAGTTAGCGGCGCAAGCTATCACCTTAAAAACGAGATGCAACCTTTTTTTGCGTTTTATATCCCCAAAAGGGAAACAAACAGCACACTTCAACGCCAATACAACCCGCTACTTTACCTGTCTAACACCCCGTATTATTGCGATTATTCACGGATAGACCATGATTCACAGCTACAGTTTTCCTGTGCGACAACTAGTCTTGTTTATTCAATTGCTCCCGCATAGTCAACAACTACCACCGGTTGCAATTTCCATCCTGAAGGTTTTGTTTCCGTTGCATCCTCAATCTGCAAACATCGCCATTCTTGCATATTCAGCTTCGCTCCCGCAACGGGATGTTTGTCGCAAGGTAATCAAAAGTGGTTCACGGACAGCAAACGTGTCATATTCAGGTAGGAAACACGAAACCCTTTTTCAACACTTGATACCGCCACGCGTCCCATGACCACCTTGCTGCTTTCTCATCAGACCTGCACACGCCATATAATGCCCGGCTCCCCGGAATCCCCCTCGCGCCTTGAAGCCATTGAGCAGGCCTTGCAGCACGAAGATTTTAATCTGCTGCAACGCGAGGATTGTCCGGAAGCCACAAGCGCGCAAATCGCCCGTGCCCATGATCCGGCCTATATCAACGAGATTCGCGATCTTACGCCGGAATCAGGCGATTTCTGGATTGATGGCGACACATCACTGTGTCCCCACAGCTATAAGGCTGCTCTGAAAGCGGCCGGAGGCGCCATCCGCGCCACCGATGCTGTCATGAGCGGCGAAGTCGAGAACGCCTTTTGTGCCGTCCGCCCCCCCGGTCATCATGCCGAAAAGGCACGTGCAATGGGATTTTGCCTTTTCAACAACGCCGCCATCGCGGCTCTGCATGCCCGTCATCAATATGATGCCGAACGCATTGCCATTCTTGATTTTGATGTCCATCACGGCAACGGGACACAGGACATTTTTCAACAGGATCCGAATCTGTTTTACGGCTCAACCCACCAGATGCCGCTTTTTCCCGGTACCGGTGCGGCCAGTGAAACGGGCGTTGGCAATATATTCAATACGCCGCTGACCGCCGGTTCCGGTGGCGACAAGATCAGGGAAGCCTGGAATGACCGGCTGTTTCCGGCTCTGTTCGACTTTTCCCCCGATCTGCTGGTGATCTCCGCCGGTTTTGACGCTCATGTGGATGACCCGCTGGCTGCGTTGTGTCTGACCACAGCCGACTTTCGCTGGCTAAGCGCCAAAATCGTCGATTTCGCCGATCAGCACTGCGACAAACGCGTCATATCCCTGCTTGAAGGCGGCTATGATCTGCGCGCCCTTGGCGAATGTGTCGCAACGCATGTTGATGTCCTGCTTGATGCCGGTCTATAATCGGCGAAATAAAGCAACCGGATAATGAAAGTGTCGCCATGACAGCCAAGACCAGCCCTCCCGCCGTGAATGAAATGAGCTTTGAACAGTCCCTGAAAGAGCTGGAAGAAATCGTCTCGCGCCTCGAACGGGGGGATGTCGAACTGGAAAAATCCATCGCCATTTACGAGCGCGGCGAAAATTTGCGCAAACATTGCGATGATCTTCTCAAACGCGCCGAGGCAAAAGTGGAAAAGATCACCCTCGACAATAGTGGCGCTCCGGTCGGCACCGAACCCCTTGATGTGGACAAGTAGCATGATGGCCCGGTCTGACAAAAAATCCCGGCTTCTGAAACACCTGAGCGCTGCGATTGTGCTGTCGGCACTGGCCTTCCCGGCCGCCGCCGCCGAACCTGAAACATTACCTCCGGAAAGAACGACGCAGCAACTGATCGCTGCCGGGGAAAAACTCGCCCGGCAAAAGTGCGCCTCCTGCCATTCCATCGCGCGTAACGGCGAGAGTCCCAATAAGGCCGCGCCTCCCTTTCGCACATTTGCCAGCAAATGGCCCCTCGAAGATCTGGAGGAAAGCCTTGCGGAAGGCATTGTTACAGGTCACGAGGAAATGCCGGAAGTGGTGTTTACGCCACTGGAGATTGACGCCTTTCTGGAATTTCTGCGCTCCATATCCGAAAAATAATACGCATCGGCCGTTTCACTTCCCGGAATGTGACGAAACCTGCAATTCCACCCTGTCCCTGAATTCTTCCAGGGCTTCGGGGTTGGCGAGGGCATCGAGATTGCCAATATCGCGGCCATGCACGACATCGCGCACGGCCAGTTCCGTGATCTTGCCGCTGCGGGTGCGCGGAATATCCCCGACCTGCAAAATGATTTCCGGGACGTGACGCGGCGAGGTATTCTTGCGGATCTGCTGTTTTATTCGGTTGACGAGCACTTCATCCAGAAGCAGCCCCTCGCGCAACACAACAAACAGCACAAGGCGCACGTCACCCTCATATTGTTGTGCGATAACAACGCTTTCCAGAACCTCGTCGAGCTTTTCCACCTGTCGATAGATTTCCGCTGTCCCGATGCGCACCCCGCCCGGATTGAGCATCGCGTCGGAACGCCCGTAAAAAATCATGCCGCCCTGTTCCGTCAAACGCACATAGTCGCCGTGACACCAGATGCCGGGATAACGATTGAAATAGGCCTTGTGATACTTCTCCCCCGTCGGATCATTCCGGAAGCCCGTGGGCATGGAGGGAAATGGTCTGGTGCAGACCAGTTCACCCTTTTCATATCCCGCGCTGTTGCCTTTTTCATCCAGCACCTCGACAGCCATACCCAGCCCGCGACATTGCAACTGCCCGCGATAAACCGGCAGAACAGGATTGCCAAGCGCAAAACAGGAAACGTATCGGTTCCGCCCGAAATCGAGGCAAGATCAAGGTCCTGTTTAATCTCAGAGTAAACATAGTCAAAACTTGCAGGCGCGAGGGGAGAGCCGGTAGAGCACAAGGTGCGCAGGGCTAACAGATCATGTGAGTTTGCAGGGGACAAACCGGCCTTTTGCAAGGCATCAATATATTTGGCCGATGTGCCAAACAGGGTAAATCGTTCCTCCTGCGCATAGTTCCAGAGCACATTGCCATCGGGATAAAAGGGCGAGCCGTCATAGAGCATCACCGTCGCCTCGCCGGCCAGCGCACTGACCAGCCAGTTCCACATCATCCAGCCACATGTGGTGAAATAGAACACCCGGTCTCCGGGGCGAATATCGCAATGCAACTGATGTTCCTTGAGATGTTGCAACAGGGTGCCCCCGGCGCCATGCACAATACATTTGGGAACCCCTGTCGTACCGGATGAAAACAGAATATAAAGCGGATGATCAAACGGCAATTGCTTAAATTCGATCTCCTTTACATGCCGATATTCCTGCAACAGGTCCGGCCAGGATTTCCCCCTGTTGTCACCTTTGATTGCTTTTCCATTCTTTATATATGGAACAAGAATGAGCTGTTCTATTGAAGGAATTTGTTCCGCGATCTCTGAAATTTTTTCAAGATTGTCAAAACGCTTGCCATTGTAACAGGCGCCATCAGAAGCAATCAGGATTTTCGGTTCGACCTGCCTGAAGCGGTCAACAACACCGCTGACGCCAAAATCCGGCGAGCAGGAAGACCAGACCGCCCCGATTGAACTTGCAGCCAGCATGGCGATAACCGTTTCGGGGAGATTGGGCATAAAGGCGGCTACCCGATCACCGGCCACAACGCCCATGTCGCGCAGGGCCGCTGCCAGTTTCGCCACCTCTTCATAAAGAGCCCGGCGGGTTAGGCGTCTTTCGGATCCATCCTCACTGCGAAAAATGACCGCTTCGCGATCATCTGCCTTTCGCAGCAGATTTTCCGCAAAATTCAGCCGCGCCTGCGGGAACCATTTTGCCCCTGGCATAAGCCCGCCATCAACCAGCACCTGCGCGCCTTTTTGAGTGGCGATAACGCGGCAATCCTGCCAGACCAGTTCCCAGAATAGCGCCGGTTCATCCACCGACCAGCGATAGAGATCCTCATAACGAGACAGATCCCTGCCCGCCAGCGCTCCGGCCTTGCGGGCAAAGGCGGTGATTTTTGCCCTGTCGATCTGTGCCTGTGACGGCCTCCAGCAGACGGTCATGTCTTTATTCTCCGGCATCACGCTCTATGGCCATCGCTATCCCCATACCCCCGCCAATACAAAGGGTTGCCAGCCCCTTTCGGGCATCACGCCGGATCATTTCGTGAATGAGCGTGACAAGAATACGGGCCCCCGAAGCCCCGACCGGGTGTCCCAGAGCTATGGCCCCCCCATTGACATTGACGATGGCGGGATCCCACCCCATCTCCCGGTTGACATATATGGCCTGAGCGGCAAAGGCTTCATTGGCCTCGACAAGATCGAGGTCAGCAACCTGCCACCCGGCCCGTTGCAAACATTTTTGCGTTGCCGGGACCGGGCCTGTACCCATGATTTGCGGATCAACACCGGCCGTTGCAAAAGATTTGATTGTCGCCAGAACCGTCAGCCCCAGATTGCGGGCTGTCTCTTCCGAGGCAACAATAACAGCGGCAGCCCCGTCATTGATTCCCGAGGCGTTGCCCGCCGTAACCGTACCGTCTTTTTTAAACGCCGGTTTCAGCGCTGCAAGACTGTCAGCCGTCGTACCGGGGCGCGGATATTCATCGCGCTCGAAGACAACAGCCGGTCCTCTTTTCTGCGGGACTTCAACCGGTACGATTTCCTGTTTGAAATGCCCCTGCGTTCGCGCCCTTGTCGCCTTTTCCTGCGATTCAGCCGCAAACGCATCCTGCTGTTCGCGACTGATATCGAATTGCGAAGCGATATTTTCTGCTGTGATTCCCATGTGGCAGTCGTAAAAGGCGTCCCACAGCGCATCAAGGATTACACTGTCGCGCAAATTCCAGTCGCCAAGTTTGCGCCCGTCACGTGAACCGCAAAGCAGATGCGGGGCGCGGCTCATGCTTTCCTGACCACCGGCGATCACAAGATCGGCCTCGCCACACAAAATCGCCTGGCGAGCCAGTTGCACGGCTTCAAGACCGCTGCCACAAACCCGGTTGATCGTCATGGCGGTTGACCGTGAGGGAAGACCGGCAGCCAGAGCGGCCTGGCGGGCCGGATTTTGTCCGGCTCCGGCGCTCAGCACCTGCCCCATGATCACCTCGTCAATACGAGCCGGATCAAGAGCGATATCCGCCAGCATGTGCCGGATCACAGTGGCGCCGAGCGTACCGGCATCAAGGCTGGAGATAGCACCACACAAAATACCGATTGCGGTGCGATTTGCTGCAACGATTACCGCCCTTTGCGTCATCCGTCTGTCCTTTCGCAAAACCTCCTTCCCTAACCCTGCTCCCCTGTTCACTATCCCGCCAGTCAATAGCACTCAAGTCTTCGTGAACAAATATTTCATTTTCATAATAGACTTGTCCCGACAGGCAGCCTATAGAGCGGCAGTAAAACAAACCGGCCGCACCGGGCCCGACATCGGGGGGAGTATCCCATGTCTTCCAAAGCCGACTTCTCGCCGCACACCATACACCTCAATCTCAATATAAGAGGGCTGAAACCCTCGGCCACTCTCGCCATCAACGAAAAATCCAGACGCTTGCAGGATGAAGGCCGCGAGATCTTTCGTCTTGGTC
>JALXEI010000302.1 GCA_027069645.1 Hyphomicrobiales bacterium | reverse complement strand
TTGTAATGGGGTGCAGGGGCCAGCCCCTGCACCCCATTACAAAATGGTTTCCAAAGGCTCGCCTTTGGTTCCTGCTGAACAAGCAGCCCGTCCGGCGAGGACGAGACTGCGCAGCAGTCTTTATTGCAGTGTGCGCGTCAAAAGCCGGTCCAGACTATTGGCAAACTCTTGCCGGTCACGCTGCGAGAATTGCGCCGGGCCGCCGGTTTCAACGCCTGCGCCGCGCAGGTCCTGCATGAAATTGCGTGTTGACAGGCGTTCACCAATATTGCTTTTGGTCAGCTCCTGCCCGTGCGGCGTGATGCAAAACGCGCCCTTTTCGACGACACGCGCCGCCAGCGGCACATCTTCGGTAATCACCAGATCACCCGCTTCGCACAGCTCGACAATGCGATCATCAGCCACATCCGGCCCGGCTTCGACGACAATCAGATCAACCAGGGGCGAGCGGTGAACGCGCATAAACTGATTGGCCACCAGCGTTATCGCCACACCGCGCCGGTCAGACGCGCGGTAAAGCATCTCTTTTACAGCCCCCGGACAGGCATCGGCATCAATCCAGATTTTCAACGCTGCCACCTCCTTCGGACAGTATCCAGACCATGAAAATCAGAAAGGCAACCAGTATCGCGATACCCGTGAGTTGTGACATATCTCCTCCCGCCGCGCCCGCGTGCAATGGGTCAATATCAAGGGCGGTTGGTATAAGAGGCCAATCGAAAACACCCCCCCTGATTTTATAGTGCTTCTTCCAGTTCAGAATCAAGCAAACCGGCACAGGAGGGGAGCGGCGTCCCTTTTAAGCCGGTTTACGCCGATAGTGGACTGGAAGAAGCACTATAAAATCAGGCAACGAGTTTTGAAACGGGCTCTAGCGATGCTTTTCTTCGAGTTCGCGATCAGGATCCCAGCCGTTGGCGCGCGCATCTGTGACCGCTTTTTTGTATATGCGGGAGTGGCGTTCGCGTAATTCATCTGGCAGCCGCGAAGGCAAAAAACCGTTTTTGTCCCACTCAACGGCAACCTTTTCCTGCAGGGCGAGGATCTCCAGGGCCGGCCAGCCGTCACAATTTTCATCTTCATCAATCAAACCAAAAACACGAGCATCAAGGATGATTTTGACCGTCGAGGTCATGCCGTGGGCAATATCTTCTTTGAAACCAACGTATTTTTGTCCCTGTTTGCCCGTTTTTTGAGCCATTGGGAACCACCTCTTTATTTTGTCAACAAAATCAGTCAAACTGATCTGTACCCACTTCGCCAGCAAGGCACAACTATAATCCACGCGGGGACAGTTAGCCATGGTCCATGAGCACGAGCAGCCATTGACACCCTGAAAAGGAGAAATTCCATGCAGACCGAACTCGATCAGCGACTTGACCGCACGCCGATTATGGCACAAAGACAAAGCCATATTGACGCCAGTGCCTACAATGTCTGGCGACGCGCTCGCAATGTCTGGGGGGCGCCCATGAAGATGATCCTGCCGCAGATCAATGAATTCGAGCTTCACCTCACCGATAATTACTGGGTCATTGTTGACCTGTCGCGCAATGGTGCCCTGGTGCTGGCCTGGGTCGAGCTGGAAGACAAGGACCGCTCCGCGATCCACAGACCCATCCCATGCAAACTAAACTATTATCATTTCGTTGCCTCGGCCGTCCGTTCCAAATCTCTGGTTTTAATGGAAGAATTGCTAAGTGCGCGCCTCAGGGATTATTATGGCTGATCACCCGGTCAGCGCCGCAAAAACTGCGGGCAGGCGTTCGGGAAGGCGTTCGACATTGTCGATAATGGAATAGCGGTTATCACCAAAGATGCGGGCCACATACTGGTCGGCCATCGGATCAAGGGTCAGGCAATAGGTATAGGTGCCAACCATTGCCAAATCTTCCACAGCCTTTTTGGTATCATGACGCAAATATTGCGGATCACGTTCATCAATATCTGCCGGTTCACCATCTGTCACCAGCAGCACAAGTCGTTTTTGTGCCTGCTGTTCGGCCAGGTGATGTCCGGCATGGCGCAGAGCCGCGCCCATACGGGTGGAGAGACCGCCCTTCATACCGGCCATGCGTGATTTTACATCATCATTATAGCTCTCATTGAAATCCTTGAAGCGGTAATATTGCACATCATGACGACCATCAGAAGCGAAACCATGCACAGCGAACGGGTCGCCAATACTGTCAATAGCCCATGACATCAAGCCGGTGGCGTCTCGTGTCAGAGACAGGATGGTGGTTTCATCCTCATCGTCTTCCTTGTTGATACGTTCGTTGGTAGATTCCGAAAGGTCCAGCAGGATAATAATGGCCAGATCACGAATATGGCGGGTAATGCGGATATTGATCTTCGGGTCAGGGCTGATACCGCGCCTTATATCAATCATGGCATTGACAGCCGCATTGAGGTCGATTTCCTCGCCCTCTTCATAGCCGCGCTTGCGCACAATGCCTTCAGGTTGCATGGCATCGACCAGGTGGCGGATGCGGGCGGCAATCGGGCGATGCCTGACCAGAATTTCATCCATAATTTCAGGATCAGAAACCGGCTGGCGGCGTTCAATCACGGTCACCCAGTCAGGACGGTGCAACTGGATATGATAATCCCATTCGGGATAGTGGAACGGTTCGGACACAGGTTCCTTGCCCAGCATCTCGTTAATGGAAATCCCCATATCCTCATAAGGCATCAGTTCGGTTTTCAGCGTCCAGATTTCCTGAGCATCATCGCCGGCAAACTCGTTGGGCACCTCATTGATAAACTCCATCAGGCCAACATCACGGCGCACCTGTTCCCGGGAGGCCGGCATATATTCCGCCCCCTCCGCATTAAAGGCCATTTCCGAAAAGCTCCAGACAAAGCGGTTGTCATCACGGTAGGGAATTGGGAAATTTTCCAGTATATTCAAGGAAGGCAGGCCTGTAGCCTTGTACATCAGGTGATAAAAGTCCATCCCGGCATTCCAGCTGGCCTGATTGTCATCAGGATCTTTTTCAATGGCGGTACGAAAGGAATCAACCACCCCTGACAGCGCCTTGTCTCTGGTGCTCATGGTCGGGTCAATCAACAGGTGAGCCGCCTTTGTCATATAGGCCATGGAAGGATGAAGCGGCCGGGCAGGGTCAGGATGGGCGGCAAAATTGGTAAAGAAGGGTTGCCACAGTTTTTTCAGGCCGGGAAAGTCCTGCATGGCCAGGTACTCAATGCGGGCATCTTCAAAAATATCAATGCATTTCATCTGCGCCGGTGTGAGTTCACGCGCCTCAATCGGTTTTTTGGTATAGACCAGATGGGCTGCGGCATGAGCAGCCACAGCGCGGTAAATCTCGAGACCGGCTATGCCGTGAAAGTCATCAAAGGCATCAGGCATATGGACAAAATAGTCCTCGATAAAGGGGCGTGTTCCCATACGATCTTCATAGTCGCCTGCGGTTGGCCGCATAAAGAAAGCACGCCCCCACAAGGCACGCAGGTAAAAGTTCAGCTTGCGCTGGTTATCGATAAACAGGGTACCACGCCGCTCTTTTTGCAGCATTGAT
>JALXEI010000301.1 GCA_027069645.1 Hyphomicrobiales bacterium | reverse complement strand
CCCCGGCACAAACATGCCCTTGGTCTGATCCCACAGCTCGTCCATCGCCGCCTTGCCGGCGCCGGAAACCGACTGATAGGTTGAGATCACAACGCGCTTGATCTTTGCTTCGTCATGCAGCGGCTTCAGGGCCACCACAAGCTGGATGGTCGAGCAGTTCGGGTTAGCGATGATGTTCTTTTTGGCATAGCCCTCAACGGCCTGCGGATTGACCTCGGGCACCACCAGCGGCACGTCGATGTCATAGCGCCAGGCGGAACTGTTATCAATGACAACACAACCGGTCGCGGCAATCTTCGGGGCCCATTCCTTTGACACCGTCGCCCCCGCCGACATCAGGGCAAAATCGCATTGCGAGAAGTCGAACTGCGCCAGATCATGACATTTGAGCGTCCTGTCGCCAAAGGACACTTCCCGGCCAATGCTCTTTCGCGAGGCGATGGCGAACACCTCGTCTGCCGGAAACCGGCGCTCGTCCAGAATGGTCAGCATTTCCTGACCCACATTGCCCGTGGCCCCGACAATGGCGACTTTATAACCCATGATGAAAACAACCCTCTTTCTGCTCCCCGCTTTTCCTGTCTCCAGCCCGCCGGGGAGGAGATCACGGGGCAAGAGGAAAGGCTACGCGGCCGGTATGGTGGTGCGTTTGGTAATCTTGCCAATAATGGTTTTTGAAAACAACATCGAGATCAGCCCGCTTGCCTGTCATGCCTTTGCAAATTCTGCTGGCCTCTTGGAACACCAATTTTTGTCGCTTGTCAAGAGGAAGCCGGAACGATAGGGTTTTGCAACAAAGCTGCTGACGCAGCTTGCGCTCGCCGCGCGGGCGGCCTGTTCAGCCGGCAGAAGGGGCAAGCCCCTTCACCCCCTCTTTGGGGTTTGGGGACGGGTCCCCAACGCCATCCGCGCAGGAGGCCCGCCCTTTGAGGGCAAGTCACGCAGTGGCTTTTTTTTGCATTGCCATCAAAGAAAGGTCCTGCCCTTGCGTACCCTCTTTCCCGCCCTTGCCCCGTTTGACAGCGGCCATTTGCCGGTTTCGCATGAGCACAAAATTCATTTCGAGCGTGCGGGCAACCGCGACGGTCAGCCGCTTTTGTTCCTGCATGGTGGCCCGGGCAGCGGCTCACATACCGATCATCGCCGCCTTTTCGACCCGCAGAAATTTCATATCATCCAGTTTGACCAGCGCGGCTGCGGCAAGAGCACGCCGCACGGATCTATTGAACACAACACAACCGATGATCTCATCAATGACATGATCGCCCTGATGGATCATATGGACATCGAAAAGGCGCATCTGGTCGGCGGCTCCTGGGGCTCGACACTGGCGCTGGCCTTTGCCATGAAGCATCCCGAAAGGGTTCTCTCGCTGCTGGTCTATGGTATTTTTCTGTGCCGTCCTTGCGAGTTTCGGGCGCTCTATTTTCAAGGCGGTGTGGTCAGCCAGCTTTACCCCGAGACGTTTCGCGATTTCATCACCCTTTTACCTCCGGACGATCGTCATGATCCGATCGAGGGCTATCGCAAACTGTTCACCAGCAGACATGAAGCCATGCGCAACCGGGCGCTGTTTTTGTGGACACATCTCGAACAGCAGGCCTCGCGCCTGATCCCGGATCTCCGGCGTATCGACGAGGAAATGGCCAATCCCGACTATGTCCTGTCCCATTCGCTGATCGAGAACCATTATTTTCGGCATAACGGTTTTATCGATGGTGATCGCCTGCTGGCGGAAGCCGAACAAAGGCTGTCCGGGATCCCCGTTCATATCATCAATGGCCGTTATGACCTCGTTTGCCCGATGGTTACCGCGTTACAGCTCCATGAAGCCCTGCCCGGCTCCACACTTACCATTGTCCCCGATGCCGGCCATTCCTTCCGTGAACCGGGCATGACGGACGCCATCATCCGCCGCTCCGATGAGCTTTTCAATCATCAACCCGCCACCGGATAAATATGGGCGTCAGTCAGCGGATAGAAAAAAATGCCAAACAGGCAGGTCCACAACCAGACAAGAATTGTCTTTCGGGCCAGAATTTTATGCGGCAGATATTGATGTCGAAACAAACGCAGCAGCGTCAACCCGAGCATTGCCGCGCACATGACCACACTGACCACATAAAGCCCGAAAATCACTTCAGGCACAGCAATCAGAACCCTCAGCCCTCGCACATAAAGATAGAATGCAAACAGCGCCAGGGTACTCCCCCAAAAGGCCAGCGCCCCCAGCATAAGCCTGCGATGCGCCTGCCAGTCCCCCCGCAAGATCGCCTTGCGGGCCAGCCAGATCACCAGCATGTTGCCGGAACCAAGAGCACTTAGAATATATGGGACAGCATGGATGATTTTGCTAAAAAACGGCTCGACCACTCAAATCCCTCCATGCCTTTTCATGCCCCTGCAAATCCGGACCGGAATCGATCCGGATTTTACGCACCGATAATACGCCTTTCATGACCAACACAGCCGAAAGCCGTTCATGAGTCTGCGGCCTATTTCGCACCAGGCAATTCGCTGGCCACCTGGTCGCATTTTCTGGTCATGAAACCGTTGACCATTTTGACCATCTTGCCACCAATAATATTGGTGGCATTGTCAATTTTGACACCGGGCCAGATCAGGCTTTTAAACAGGACGGGAGCCTCCACCTTGCCCCAGTTCATGCGGGCTTCCACGGCCTTGCCGTCCTTGAATTTGACCACCGGCGCAATGCTGACGGCAATCTTGTGGACCTTGCCCTGTTTTTTGCGGTCAACATCGCAATGGATGGTATGTGAAGGCACTTTCAATTCATATTCGCTTTCGGTCACCACCTTTTGCAGATCGCCCTGCGACAGATCGAGATCGAAGGTGCAGTGCACACCGCCCCAGCGCCAGCCGATCTTGCCGCCGGTTACCGTATCCTTGATGGCTTCCTCGCGCCAGGTCTTGACGATCGGGCATTGAATCCGCTCACCGGATGTCTTTTTGCTGCGAAAAATACTGCAAATCCTGATTTTGCAGGCCTTGCGGCTTTCCTTTTCCGCCTTTTCCTGCGGCGTCATGACAATCTTTGATTCATCAAAGGCAAGCGCCTTGCCCGTCCACAGATTAGCAATGGCCAAAACACTGAACACTGTCGCGGCAAAGACACCGGTACGGATAAAAACAGTCAATATACTTCCCCTGATCGGTTTGCATTAAACATGTAAATTCCGTTTAGCCAGCCGATCACGGCTGTTTTGTGACGCCCCGCCGCAGACCGCGGGTCAGGCTGACAGATTATCCAGTTCGGCAAGGATGGCATCCCCCATTTCGCCGGTGGAGACCTGTTGCAATCCCGCCTGCATGATATCGGCCGTGCGCAAGCCCTTTTCCAGAACATTTGTGATGGCCTTTTGCAACAGGTCGGCTTCCGCGCCCCTGTTGAACGAATAGCGCAGACACATGCCAAAACTGTCGATCATGGCAATCGGATTGGCCTTGCCCTTGCCGGCAATATCGGGGGCCGAACCATGCACCGGCTCATACATGGCCTTCATTTTGCCATCGCTCCCCGCCGCCCCCAGAGAGGCAGAGGCCAGCATACCCAGCGAACCGGTCAGCATGGCGGCAACATCGGACAGGATGTCGCCAAACAGATTGTCGGTGACAATAACATCGAACTGTTTGGGGTTACGCACCAGTTGCATGGCGCAATTGTCAGCCAGAATATGTTGCAGTTCGACGCCGGAAAATTCCTCATCGTGAATGCGCGTCACCACCTCTTTCCACAGAATACCGGTAGCCATGACATTGTGCTTTTCGCTCGAATGCACCCTGTTGCCGCGCTTTTGCGCCAGATCGAAGGCGACGCGTGCAATACGCTCGATTTCATGGGTATCGTAAACCTGCGTATCAACGGCACGCTTTTCGTTGCCCGTACCGGTGATCTCCTTTGGTTCGCCAAAATAGACCCCGCCGGTCAGCTCGCGCACGATCATGATATCAAGCCCCTCGACCAACTCCGGTTTGAGGGAAGATGCCGCCGCCAGCGCCGGATAACAGACCGCCGGGCGCAGATTGGCAAACAGTTCCAGATCCTTGCGCAAACGCAACAGACCGGCCTCGGGGCGCGCTTCATAAGGCACATCGGCCCATTTGTCACCGCCCACCGCCCCGAACAGCACCGCGTCAGCGGCCAGCGCCCTGTCCATCATGGCATCGGTTGCCGGGGATTTGTGCGCATCATATGAAGCCCCCCCGACCAGATCTTCCTCAATCTCAAAGTGCGCGCCGCCCTGTGCGTTGAACCAGTCAATAATGCGCCTGGTCTCCCGCATGATCTCGGGACCGATACCATCGCCGGGCAGCAAAAGAAGATTGTAATTGGCCATTTATTTTTGCCTCACATAATAAATTACAGAAGGGTTCCGGCATGGGTAAAGTGAGAAGGAGAAAATGGCAAGGGGCGGCTTGCCGCGATATTCCCGAACTATGGTTTTCCGTTCCCGACCCGCTCGACTTTGGCGATGCGCAGGGAAAAGCGGCTGTACCATTTGTTGCGGCCAAGGCGTTGCGCCTCAAGATGTTCGGCCTGCTGCTTCCAGGCCGTGATTGCCGCTTCATCGCGCCAGTAGGAAACGGTAATGCCGAACCCGTCCCCGTCACGGGCACTTTCAGTCCCGAGATAGCCGGGCTGGCGCGGAGCCAGCTCCATCATACGGGTTGCCATTTCCTCATAACCGCTCTCGTCGCCCGGCGAACGCTGACTGGTGAAAATCACGGCGTAATATGGCGGCTCCGGGGTTCGGGCAAAGGGACTCATATCACAGGATCTTCAGGACGAGGGCGCCGACAAAACTGGCCACACCGATCATCAGCAGCACAATTCCGGCCCCCGGCAAGGCTTTTTGCCCGCGGGCCCTGCGCTTCACCATCGCAAAAGCCACCAGCAGGAACATCAGCGCTGCCAGCACGAACAACAGCACAGACAGCCCCTGCGCCAGTTCCGGCGACAGGCCCGGTATGACCTGATGCGTTGTCTGATCCATTTCAACTCCCTCCCCTGTTTTCTTATTTCCCCGGCCTAGCCGAACAGAAGGATCAGCCCTCCCAGCAGGCAAAGCATGGAAACAAAGGCCAGCACAACGGTTGCAGCCGACACCGGCGGCACACCGAGCACGCGGCGATCACGGACCGATTTTAGCAAAAACAGCTCCAGAACAACAGAAATCGCAATGGCCACAATGGCCAGCGCAAGGGCATCTTCCGGCACAAGCCCGAGAGCCTTTGAAGCCGGTCCGGCAGCAAGAGCTGCATAAAACATCGTCATATATCATCCTTCATCACATGCCGAAAAAAGGCAAATATTTCTGTCCTGCAAATATCATCTACAGCCAGGGCATGTCCTGCGAAACCCTGTCCTCATAATTTTTGATCGCTGTCGATTTTTGCAGGGTCAGACCAATATCGTCCAGCCCCTCCAATAAACAATGCTTGCGAAAGGCATCGATTTCAAAACGGATCATGCCTCCGTCCGGACCGGTAATCTGCTGATTTTCCAGATCAATGCTGATGGTCGCATTGGCACCGCGTTCGGCATCATCCATCAAAAGATCAACCTGCTCCTGTGGCAGTCTGATCGGCAGTATGCCATTTTTGAAACAGTTATTGTAAAAGATATCGGCAAAATCGGGCGCGATCACGCAACGAATACCGAAATCAAGCAGGGCCCAGGGGGCATGTTCACGCGAGGAGCCACAGCCAAAATTATCCCCGGCAACAAGAATTTTTGCCTCGCGCCAGGCCGGTTTGTTCAAAACAAAATCGGGGTTTTCCTTGCCCGAAGCATCATAACGCATCTCGTGGAACAGATGTTTGCCAAGCCCGGTGCGCCTGATGGTCTTTAAAAACTGCTTGGGAATAATCATGTCCGTATCGACATTGATCAGCGGCAAAGGCGCGGCAACGCCGGACAGTGTAGTAAATTTTTCCATGCTCTTTTCCGTTCAAACCCGTTTGTCTGACATAGAATTTACATAGTCGCACCGGTATTGCAAATGACCATCCCCCAGGTTCCCCGGTGCGGGCGGCAATGACGCAGGTGACAGACGGTCTGGTTTGGGCTAGAGTATATCATGCAAATCATTCGCACCTGCATTTTTGCGCAAATGTAACAAATCTACAAGTGCGGTCTGAACAGGAAAAAGGTCATGAACAGCCAAAGTCATAAAATCAGTTGCGAAGCCTGCCATATGGAAGAAGAGGTCAGGGTTACGGGGATCATGGATCTGAAGGATGCCCTGCCCCGGCGCTGGAAACGTCGCATCATCAATTTTCGCGCCTATATCCTGTGCGATGTCTGCGGCCATCCACGTCAGTTTACCAAGGGCATATCACCCTATCTTCTTGATGCGCTCGACCTGCCCCCGAACGCCACCTGCGATATCGACGAGATCGAGGACTTCAGGGGACACCCGGACAATGTCACCTGGCGGCGGGAGCGAAAAAACTCGAAAAAATAGCGACTTGCGGATCCAGTCAGGCAAGGCTCGACTGCCGGAAGCTGTCGGTCGGCAATATACCCAGCACGAGCAAAAACAATTCCAGTACACCTGAAAACAGTACCGGTGAAAACGCATAGAGAAAAAACAGGCCAGGCAACACCCAGTGCACCGGCAGCCCCGTATCCCGCACGCGTTTTACCGCAAGATTAAACTGTGCAAACAAAATCACCGCGCCAAAAACCAGAATATCGACAGACAGATAGCTCATAATATCAAAATCCGGCGCCGTACGCGGATTGAGCATTTTATGAATATCATGCCAGTCGAGACTGACACCCTGCCAGGCCATGTAAACGCTCGACATGGCATACAGAAAGATCAATACTATAAATATTGACAACAGGGCCGTATATTTGAAATAGGCGCCGCGCGCTACTCGCCCGCTTGCCAGTTCCCCGAATATTTCCTGAAACAATCCGGATCCCCCTTTGTAAAACGACGAGATGGCTATCCGCCTGAAAAAGCCGGTATCACAGGCGATAATCCAGGTCATAAACTCATAACCAGGGTCGGGAATGGTGCCAAAAGCGCAAAAATACGAGGTTAAAATGATCGCCGCGCGTACTTTTGTACGTGCAAGATCAATTTGGCCGCGAATTGCAGCGCTTCTGGCATCCTGCGGACAGGGCATATTTGCTCTCTCGCTGCGTTGCAAGCTCTTGAAAACCAAAAGGTTTCCTGCGAACTTGCGCCTTGCGAGAAAACAAATCTGCTCCTGCCATTTCGATCCTGTTTATGAGTTTATGACCTGGCATCAATGCCTTTCATATTCGCAAAGGTTTATGGCTGATATTCGCTTAATCCGCATTTACACGTTTATGGCCTGAAAAGGAGCCGTTTCCAACCATGCCCGTCACACGCAACGAGCTGTTCAACTTTCTTGATCAACACCATATCGCCCACAAAACGATCGAACACGCCGCGGCCCATACCGTTGAACAGGCCCGGGCCCATCGCGGCCTGTTGCCGGGCGGCCATGCCAAAAACCTGTTTTTGAAATGTAAAAAGGGCAGTTTGTGGCTGATCGTGGCCGAGGAAGAAACGCACCTTCGTCTCAATCAGCTTCACAAACGCATTGGTTCCGGGCGGCTCAGTTTTGGCTCTGCCGATCTGATGATGGAAGTGCTGGGCGTTACGCCCGGTTCCGTGACACCCTTTGCCCTGCTCAATGACCGGCAGCACCGTATCAACCTCATTCTCGATGAAATTCTGCTGGCACAGGATCCGCTCAATTTCCATCCGCTGGAAAATACCGCCACAACAACCATATCCCGGGATGATCTTCTGCGTTTTGTCAGCGCCTGCGGATTCACCCCGCTGATCATGAATTTATGCGACAATTCCGCATAATGCCTTTCAAAGGCCACAGACGGGTTCAATATTGCCGCGGGGTCTTGAAAAAGGCTTGACGAATACGACGTTCTCTATCAGGACATAAAAGGAATATGGCAATTTGTGTTGCCAGGTTTTCCGGTCAACAGACCATCAGCATATTCACCAGGCAACAATGACCGGCGGATTTATGATCGGCAGGTCATGAACCACTATGAAAAGTAACCTTCTTGCGTAGACACAGCTGGCATAAAAATTTGCAACGTGGCGCCAGATATCGCCTGGTTGTGCCGCTGAAGCGTTCCAAACACCCGCCGGAATTTACAGCAAGGGGGGTTGCTGTTGGCATGCTTCTGGCCATGACCCCCACCATCGGCATTCAGATGTTCATGATCGCCGGGACATGGTTGCTGCTGACCCGGGTTTTCAAATGGGATTTCTCCCTGCTCGCCGGGCTCGGCTGGACCTGGACCTCCAATGTCTTCACCATGATTCCGCTTTACTATCTGTTCTATATCACCGGACAGGTCATGCTGGGCCACTGGGACGATATATCGGGCTTTGACCAGTTTTCCCAACTGGTCAGCAATATCAGCAACAATCCCGACCTCACCTTCTGGCAAAAGACCGGCACCTGGATCGTCAATCTGTTCAGGGGCTGGGGTATCCCGATGTTTATCGGCTCCATTCCCTGGGCCATATTGTCAAGCTGGGCCGGTTACCGCATAGCCTATAATTACGTCGTCAGACATCGGGAAAAAAGAGCGATGCGCATGCGGGAAAAAAACAGAACCCGCGCCCGCAAGGAATCCCGAAGCGTTGTTTAAACGCGAAATATCCCGTTGATTGCCAACGGCCCTTGATATTATCTGTCTCCCGGGGCGATCAGGTTGACCTTTTGGTCACTGACACTGATGTCCAGCGGTACTGTACCCAGCCATTCGCCATCAATCTGCGTTGGAACACTTTCCCCCGCCTCGATACGGACATGCCGGGCGGACCGGATCATAACGCCTCTTGTCTTCATGATATGACCGACAAAATTCCCGTCTTCGTCTGTGGCCGTTTTTTTCAGCCTCGTGTTTTTACCCATTGCCATACCGGCAAGGGCCCGCACCATGCCAGGGCGGGAGCGATCCATAAACATCACCACCTGGAAATCATCAGCCGTCAGATCGGCTTCAGGCGCGATCACGAAACGACCACCATAATGGCGCACCTTCGTAACCACCACAAAGGCGGCATTGTAACTGCGCCAACTCATCGGCGCCTCCGGCCCCCCCGTCGCCCGTTGATTTTCCGCATCCTCCGGAAAGCTGACACTTAGCGCGGGTGGTTTTGCTGCAAGGGCCCGCAAGGTCGGTCCGATATAGGCCGCCTTGCGGATGCGCTGTTTCAAATCATGATCCAGATTTCTGACGATTTCAGCATCAAATCCCGCCCCGGCCATCAGTAAAAACGGTTCGCCATTGGCAAGCCCCGGCGACATTGTTTTAATCTCTCCGCCAATCAGCACATCGGCGATCCGGGCCGGGTCTCGTCCGAGCCCGAGCTCCTGCGCCAGCACATTGCCGGTCCCGGCGGGAATGATGCCAAGCGGCATCTTCCGGCCCATAATGCCCATCGCGACGCCGCGTATGGTACTGTCACCGCCCGCGGCAACAACCGCATCAACGGCGCCCGCATCGGCGGCCCCGCCTGCCAGTTCAATATCCTCTGCGATGCTGGAAGCCGCTTTCAGTTGAACATCAATCTGCCGCCGTTCCAGCTCCGATAAAACCCGGTGCAATAGAGGCGCCTTGCGACGCCCCGCCATCCTGTTGTGAATGATCAACAATTTTTTTCGCATTCGGACCCACCGCAACAGAAAACAAAAAGAGAGCGGCTGCTTGCAACCGCTCCCGTTCTGTTTAAACCGGAATGTTTCGCACTGACAAGACCCGTCAGTGCCCGATTGTGATCAGTGTCCGGCCTGGTCCGCCGCTTGCGCCGCTGCTTCACGGACACCCTTTTGCACTTTTTCAAAGGCCCGCACCTCGATCTGACGGATACGCTCGCGCGATACGCCAAATTCCTGGCTGAGTTCCTCAAGTGTCATGGGCTCTTCCGACAGGCGGCGCATGGAAAAGATACGCTGCTCGCGCTCATTGAGATCATTCATGGCATTTTGCAGCATTTCGCGCCGCTGATCCAGTTCCTGGTTTTCACCCAGCGCGGTTTCGGCATCCACCTCTTCATCAACCAGCCAGTCCTGCCATTCACCGCTCTCGCTGTCATTGCGCACCGGGGCATTGAGTGAACTGTCGCCGGACAATCGCCGGTTCATGTTGATGACTTCTTCCTCACTGACACCAAGGCGCTTTGAGACCTCGGCCACATGTTCATGGGTCAGATCACCATCTTCAAGGGCATCAATCTGCCCCTTGACCTTGCGCAGATTGAAAAACAGCTTTTTCTGTGCCGCCGTTGTCCCCATGCGCACCAGTGACCAGGATCTAAGAATATATTCCTGTATCGACGCCCGGATCCACCACATGGCGTAAGTCGCCAGCCGAAAGCCCTTGTCCGGCTCAAAACGCTTGACCGCCTGCATCAGACCGACATTGCCTTCCGAAACGATTTCATTGATCGGCAGACCATAGCCGCGATAGCCCATCGCGATCTTGGCGACAAGACGCAGATGACTGGTCACCAGCTTGTGAGCCGCCTCCTTGTCCCCCTTTTCACGCCAGTTTTTCGCCAGCATGAACTCCTCTTCCGGCTTCAGCATCGGAAATTTGCGAATGTCCGCCAGATAGCGTGACAGGCCTCCGGAACCTGTAACGGTCGGAAGATTTGCCATATTGTCAGACTCCCTCATAAGTTTCAGTGCCGTTGACAATTCAGATCTGTTGAACTCTGAAACTGCGCAACACACTGCTGCCCCCTGTCCGTCAAAACAAGGTGCATTTCCCTGTATGTCCTAACATATGGTTTAAAAATTGCGGATTTAAAGGGGTATTCGTTCAAACAAATGTGAAACCCGCCTTTCCTGACCATTTTACTATAACCCCGATTATGGATAAGCGATATTGTATCTTTCTGATTTCAGGCAACAAAAAATGTCATCCCCGCGCAGGCGGGGATCCATACGCCGCAGCCTTGCGGGTTACAGCAGGATGATCAGACCACTGGAACCTGTTGGCATATCCGCAAATCGACAGTTTCGTGGTTATGGATCCCCGCCTTCGCGGGGATGACACTGAAATACAACCGAAAATCATTAATTATTGACGGACGTTTGTGAAAATCCCTATCCATTATTCTGGTTACTATATCCGTTTCGTTCCCGAATGTGTTAGAAAGCCTCATGAATACGCACGAAAAACAGTCTGCCCCCCACATGGACAGCAAACAGACAGATCAAAAAACAGAATTAATGGACCTCATCGGCCTCGACCGGCAAGAACTTGGCGAGGCGATGGCGCGGACCGGCGTTCCGCCTAAACAGGTGCGCATGCGCGTTAACCAGTTGTGGAACGCTCTTTATGCCCGTGGCATCGACCAGTTCGCCGACATGCACACCCTGTCAAAAGACCTGCGCGAGACGCTGGCAAACCGTTACCACATCAATCGCCCGGAAATCGTCACCGAGCAGATTTCCACGGACGGCACCCGCAAATGGCTGTTGCGCCTTGAAAGCGATCTGCCCGGCAGACCTGGCCCGGAAGTCGAAATGGTCTATATCCCCGAACATGACCGCGGCACCCTGTGCATTTCCTCGCAGGTCGGCTGCACGCTCAATTGCCGCTTCTGCCACACCGGCACCATGCCG
>JALXEI010000300.1 GCA_027069645.1 Hyphomicrobiales bacterium | reverse complement strand
GATATCGGTGAAACAGTTCAAAGCATCACCCCTGGACCGTTTCCTGCGCCTTGCCTGCCATCGCGATTTGTGCCAGCCGGTCTGCGAGTTCGACCGCCCCACGCAGACGTTCGTCCTCGTTTTCCCAGTCGGCCTTGTAGATCATTTTCTGATCCGGCTGGATTTTTACAACAGAAGGGGCCTTTCGCATGAATTGCAGGATACCGTCCGGGTTCGGTGGACTATCCTTGTGGAAAACCACAATGGCCCCTCTGGGCCCGGCATTGACAGAACTGACCCCGGCCTTGCGGCAGGCGACCTTGATCTTGACGATTTCCAGAAGGTGATGGACCTCGCGCGGCGGGGTTCCGAACCTGTCGCCGAGCTCCGCGGCAAAACCGTCCACCTCGTTTGCATCCTGCAAGGTGGAAAGGCGGCGATAGAGCCCCATGCGGACCTGAAGGTCGGAGACATATTGTTCCGGGATCAGAACAGAGGTCCCGATGGAAATCTGTGGCGACCACTGGTCCTCTATATCCTCGTCCTTGCCGCCCCGCAGTGAAGCGACAGCCTCTTCCAGCATGGCCTGATAAAGCGCAAAACCTACTTCCCGGATATGGCCGGACTGTTCTTCTCCCAGCAGGTTGCCAGCCCCCCTGATATCAAGGTCATGACTGGCAAGCGCAAAACCGGCCCCGAGGGAATCAAGTGACTGCAAGACTTTCAAACGCTTTTCCGCACCTTCCGTCAGCGTCCTGCCCACGGGCGTGGTGAAATAGGCATAGGCTCTTGTTTTCGAGCGCCCCACCCTGCCGCGCAACTGGTAAAGCTGGGCAAGGCCGAATTGGTCTGCACGATGGATCACCAGCGTGTTGGCTGTAGGTATATCCAGCCCGGACTCGACAATCGTGGTGGAGAGCAAAACATCATACTGGCGGTCATAAAAGGCATTCATGATATCCTCAAGGCGACCGGTAGCCATCTGGCCATGCGCAACGGCGACTTTCAGTTCCGGCACCTGTTCATGTAAAAATTCCTCGATTTCGGGCAAATCCTTTATGCGCGGACAGACGTAAAAGCTCTGCCCGCCACGGAAGCGCTCGCGTAACAGGGCTTCCCGAAGGATCATGGGATCAAAAGGCATGACAAAGCTGCGCACCGCCATGCGGTCGAGCGGTGGCGTGGTGATCAGCGACAGACCGCGAACCCCCGACAGGGAAAGCTGCAATGTGCGGGGAATGGGCGTTGCGGTCAGTGTCAGGACATGCACATCCTCGCGCATGCTTTTGATCTGTTCCTTGTGCTGAACCCCGAAATGCTGTTCCTCATCGATAATCAGCAACCCGAGTCTGTCGAATTTCAGGCTTTTGACTAGCAAGGCATGAGTGCCAACAACAATATCCACCGTACCATTGGCAAGCCCTTCCCTGACCCGCTTCATATCCTTGCTGCTGACCAGCCTTGAAGCCTGTTCGATGCGTACCGGATAGCCTTCGAAACGCTCCTTAAAGGTTTTATAGTGCTGTCGGGCGAGCAGGGTTGTCGGGACAACAACAGCCACCTGATGCCCGTTCATGGCCGCAACAAACGCGGCGCGCAAAGCCACTTCGGTTTTCCCGAAACCCACATCCCCGCAGACAAGCCGGTCCATCGGACGCCCTTTTTCAAGGTCTTCCAGAACCTGACTGATGCTCTCCTGCTGGTCTTCTGTGGGCTCGAATTTAAAGCGGGCGACAAATTCCTCATATTCGTTTTGCGGAACACGCATGACCGGCGCCTTTTTCAATTCACGCATGGCAGCAACGCGGATCAGTTTGTCAGCGATTTCGCGGATCCGCTGTTTCAGCCGCGCCTTGCGCGCCTGCCAGGCCGCCCCGCCCAGCTTGTCCAGAACGACTGTTTCATTGCCGCCATAGCGACTTAACAGCTCGATATTTTCCACCGGTAAAAAGAGCTTGTCGCCCCCCTGATAGTGCAGTTCCAGACAATCATGAGGGGCGCCATCGGCATGAATGGTCTGCAAACCGTGAAACCGTCCGATACCATGATCGACATGAACAACGGCATCGCCCGGGGAAATGTCGTTGACCTCTGTCAGAATATCGGCATCCCTGCGCCGCTTTTTGACCTTGCGGATCAGGCGATCGCCGAGAATATCCTGTTCGGCAATGATTGTCAGACCGGGGGCTGAAAAACCCTGTTCGAGTCCCAGAACAACAAAACCGGTCACGCCGACACCCATGTCAAATATCGCGCTTCCGTCGGAAAGCAATTGTGTGCGCGTCAAGCCGTGACTGGCAAGTAAATGTACCAGACGTTCGCGCGCGCCGTGGCTCCAGCTCGCCACGAGAACGGCCTTTTTTTCCTTGTGGCGTGCCTCGATATGCTGAACAGCCGCCTCGTAAACATTTACCCCTTCGCTGGCGCGTTCGGCTGCAAAACTGCGCCCCTGGCGTACCTTGAAAGAAAGCACCGGCACGCCCTCCCCGGTCTCCGGCATTTCAAAGGGAGTCAGCAACCGGGCCGGATGGCGTGACAGGCCCTTTTCCCATTCCTGTCTGGTCAAATAGAGCTGCTCCGGCGGCAGCGGTTTATAGGGCGCACCGCCAAACGTCTTTTGTTCAAGCGAATGGCGACGACTGTCATAGTGATCTTCAATCTGTTCCAGACGGTTCCTGCAAACTTCTTCATAGAGGTGATCAAAAACGAGAAGTGCTTCGGGAAGATAATCAAACACGGTTTGCAAGGGGTCATTATGGAACAGAGGCAACCAGTGTTCCATACCCTCGAATCGAACACCGTTACTGATCGCCTCATAGAGCGGGTCGCTACTGGTCACGGCTCCAAACATTGCGGTATAGCGCTGTCTGAAATTTGTTTGTGCGGCTTTACCAAAAGCACACTCGCTGACCGGCATCAGGATAAGCTTTGACAACGGCTTGCCCGAGCGCTGCGTTTCCGTATCAAAAGGTCGAATGTTTTCCAGCTCATCCCCGAAGAAGTCAAGGCGCACCGGCCTTGCCCGCCCGGGTGGAAACAGGTCTATAATGTCGCCACGCATGGCATAATCACCATGTTCCATGACGGTCCCGGTTCGCAAATAGCCGCTTTTTTCCAGATGGGCGGCAATCTTCTGCATGGGAACCACGCGTCCAGGCATCAGCTTCAGGATGGACTGGCGGATAAACTGACTGGCCGGAATTTTCTGCAACACACCACTTACGGTCGCAAGCACGACAACCGGTGTTTTCCACCTTGAAATGGAACACATTCTGGCGAGGGCCAGAATACGTTGACCGGCAATCTCCGTATTGGGGGAAACGCGGTCATAGGGCACACAATCCCAGGCCGGGAAAATCACGGTTTTTACATCCGGCGCAAAAAAGCGCAGCGCCTCATGCATGGCCTGCAAGCGCTTGTCATCACGGGCAATATAAAGCAGCGGGCGCGCCGTCCCGTCCCCGCTTGCATGGCGGGCTCTCGCCATATCCCCCAGCAAAAAGGCATCAAACCCTTCCGGCACGCCTGAAAGCAGCAGATGCGGTGCATCCGAAGCGGCCTGGTCCACCTGTTTTTGATACTGATCGGCCAATAAAACTACCTCTGATCCCTGTTTGAATGGAACTGCCGGATGCGTTCAAGAAGGCTATTGATCGCCCCGGAAAATTCTCCCTTTTGATCGACGAGCGCCTCAGCAAGAATCGGGTCCGGGAAAGTCAGAAGTTCTTCAAAAACGGTGAGGTCCGAAGCAGACATATCCGCCACACAATTGCTGGCAAATCGACCAAGCAGGAAATCCATCTCTTTCGTTCCCCTGTGAACAGCCCGATAGAGGGCCCTGTTTTTCCGAATGGTCATATCAATGTCATCTTCCGCGCGCATAACCTGATTCGTAGTTCCCTGTTTGTTCAAGTTCGGAGTCAGTTGTGCCCCTTCAACAGCATCACCGATTACCTGCCGCAAGGCCCCGGCAGTTATCCCTTTTCAATCGCCACAAAACATCACGGGGCTTGCCTTTTACACCGGAAAAACCCAACGTTGCGCTCAGGCTGGTAAAAGCAGAAGCACTCCGACGCGCAACTCACGGCAGAACCCCGGTATTGAATATGCGACCTGTACCCCTCCATCCCCTGTTTGCCAAGGCACAAAGTCTGGACGGGATCGGACCAAAACTGTCCGAGCGACTGGCGAAGCTTGTCAATAACACCGTTGAGAGATCCGATCCACGGGTCATTGACCTTTTATGGAATTTTCCCACCGGAATAATTGACAGGCGCCATCGGCCAAAGATAACGGCCGCTCAACCCGGAATCATCGCCACGATTGAAGTTACCGTAACAAGACATGTAGCGCCGCCACGCGGCAACCGAAAGATCCCCTACAGGGTTTATTGCGAGGACGACACCGGCGAGATCGAACTGATTTTCTTTCGCGGACGTCAGGACTATCTTCAGCGGGTTCTGCCGGTGGGAGCAAAGCGCATATTGTCTGGCCGGGTTGAACGCTACGGTACAAAATTACAAATGTCTCATCCCGACCATATCGTTACCGATGAGGAATTCAAGACCCTGCAACTGATAGAGCCTGTTTACCCTCTGACGGCCGGTATCAACAGCAAAACCATGCGCCGCGCAGTCACCAGTGCTCTTGAGCTTGTTCCCGAGCTTGCAGAATGGCAGGAACATGAATGGCTGAAACAACGAAAATGGCCCACTTTCGCGCAAGCTTTGCGGCGTATTCATCAACCACAGGAAACCCAGGATTTGTTGCCCCTTGCCCCGGCCCGCCAGCGCCTCGCCTATGATGAATTGCTGGCCAGCCAACTGGCGCTCGCGCTGATGCGCAATAGCGAAATCCGCGGCACTGGCCGGGCTCATGTCATGGATAATACGCTGCGCCGGAAAATATTATCGCATCTTCCCTTTGAACTGACCGGCTCGCAAAAAAAAGCCCTTCAGGAAATTCAGGCCGATATGGCCGGCAAGGATCGCATGTTGCGCCTGTTACAGGGCGATGTCGGTTCGGGAAAAACCGTTGTCGCCCTGATGGCGATGGCGGCGGCGGTCGAGGCCGGCACCCAGGCGGCGCTAATGGCACCAACAGAGGTTCTGGCCCGTCAGCATTTTGCCGAGTTTGCCGATATGGCCGAAAAAACCGGTTTTTCTGTCGCCCTTTTGACCGGGCGCGAAAAGGGTAAAAAGCGTTCCACTCTGCTCGAACAGCTCAAATCCGGCGACCTCGACATGCTGATTGGAACCCACGCCCTGTTTCAGGACGATGTTGAATTTGCCGACCTTGGCCTTGCCATCATTGACGAACAACACCGCTTTGGCGTTCAGCAACGCATGAAACTGCAAGGCAAGGGCAAGGGAACCGATGCCGATGTCCTCGTCATGACCGCCACCCCCATCCCGCGCACGCTGCTTTTGACCAGCTATGGCGATATGGAAACCTCACAACTCACCGACAAACCGGCCGGACGCAAACCGGTCACCACACGCGTTCTGCCTGTTGATCGCATGGATGATTTGCTGCACGGGCTAGAGCGGGCACTGACGAGCGGGACACAGGTCTACTGGGTCTGCCCCCTTGTTGAAGAATCGGAGAAACTGGACCTTGCCGCTGCCGATCAGCGCCATGCATGGCTCAGGGGACACTTCGGGGCGCGCGTCGGCCTTGTCCACGGTCGCATGCCTGCCGAAGAAAAAGATGCTGTCATGAAGTCGTTTTCGGACGGTGATCTTGGCATTCTTGTCGCCACAACCGTGATTGAGGTCGGCGTCAATGTTCCCAATGCCACCATTATGGTCATCGAGCACGCTGAACGTTTCGGTCTTTCGCAATTACACCAGTTACGCGGGCGTGTCGGGCGCGGAGATCAGCAATCTTCCTGTATCCTGCTCTATCAGGGACCGCTGTCAAAGACCGGCAAAGCCCGCCTCATGGTCCTTCGCGACTCCGAAGACGGTTTTTATATAGCTGAAGAAGATCTTCGTTTGCGCGGGGGTGGCGAACTTCTGGGGACGCGACAGAGCGGTACCGTGGAATTTGCCATTGCGCAATTTCCGGAACACAGCGCGCTTCTGGCAGCCGCAAGGGATGATGCTCAACTGATCCTGACCAGAGACCCGGGCCTGACCTCACCACGCGGGAAAAATCTCAAAACCCTGCTTTATCTGTTTGAACGTGACAGCGCCGCCAAATTGCTGCGTTCGGGATGATACGTGACGGCGCAGGCGAACAGCACCGGATTGCAAAGCCGGTCTTTCGAGTATCCGGGACTATTCCGGATCCGGCCGGGCTTCCTCTGCCAGGGTTTTCAATTTCTGCTGATATTCCGGCACCACCAGACCGGCCGAGATCACCATTTTGGCCGCATCCTCGACCTTCATATCGAGAATGATCACATCCTTGCGGGGTACAAACAGTAAATAACCCGATGTTGGGTTGGGAGTCGTGGGGAGGAAAACACTTAGCAGGCCGTCACCGGTAAAGTTACATCTGTCATCTATTTCACCCGTTGTTTCCGTTGACACGAAAACAATGGAATAAAGTCCCTGACGCGGATACTCAATGATACCGACCTTTTGAAAACTGGTCTGGCTTTGAGACAAAACGGTTTCGAAAATCTGTTTCAACGCGCCATAGACGCCGCGAACAACGGGCATCCGTCCCACCAGTTGCTCCCCAAACCCGATGATGGAACGCCCGAACAAATTCGCAACAAAGGCCCCTACAATGATCAGAATGATGATCGCAAAAACAACACCTATGCCGGGAACCCACAGACCGTAGGTTTCCGGGCGCCAGATAGCCGGCAGCAGGGGATTGACCCAGCTGTCAACAAAACTGATCACCGTCCAGATAATGTAAATTGTGATACTGACCGGACCAACGACAATGAGGCCGGTCAAAAAGTAATTGCGCAACCGCGCAATGAAACCGGTTTTCATGACCGGCAAATCCTGCGGTGCCAGTTTGTGAAGGCCCTGTGGCTCATCCCTTGATCCGGATTTGTTTTTTTTCATTTTATATTCACAGTTTCCGCTCGATAATTTTCACATCAGTTCACAACTTTCAAACAGCAGCCGTTACAATCTGCTACAGGACCTGATCATACTCACCTGTATCGGAGAAAAATCTTCAATCAGTCGCGATGGAGGTTCTAAAGGCCGGTATCGCTGCTTTTTTCACCCGGGCGGGTTTGGCTGTCTTTTTTGCACGAACAGGAGATACACGTTTTTTCGAGGCACTGACAACGGTTTCAAAGGCCGGAATCGCAGAAACTGTGGCGGCCGTTTTTGAGCGATTTCCCGGCCCCTGAACAGCCCGGCGGCCGGTTCCGGCCCTGGCATAATCGGCACGCGCCAGTTTCTTGTGAGACGTGGCTTCAAAAGCATGTGCGCGTGCAAGATAGGCTTTCTTTTGTGCCGAGGCATCCAGTTCACCAAGTGAGATTGCCCCTGTAAGATCTGCAATGGCAGACCCGTAGCGCTTCAGACCATTATAGGCAGCACCCCGCTGATACAGCGCTCTCGCCATTTCCGCATCTGTCAGTTTTCCGGAATTCATCGCCGTCGTGATCGATCGCAATGCAGCCTTGAATTTTCCGGTTTTAATCTGTTGCTCGCCCTGCTTTAGCAAAGCAGAACCGGCGAGGGATTTTCCGGGGTGAACTGTTGCCAGGACCGCCACAGCAAGGATGGCCACCAATAGCCGATAAATTCGCATCTGCTCTGTTCGCTTCACCATCCGGTCGTCGTCCCGTCATTTATAATATCGAAATCCACTCAACTGCCATTGAATGATACGCCCTACTGGTAATGCTGGTCAAACAGAGGATTGGGGCAATATCGAGACATTGCCCCGACCGGTTTTCCAAATCACCAGCCTGATGCGGTGAAAACAGCGACGACTTGCGGTCAGTTCTCGTCCCGGCCTTTCCTTGTTAAAAGCCTATTCGACCGTTACCGATTTGGCCAGATTACGGGGCTGATCCACATCCGTCCCCATAAAAACGGCTGTATGATAGGCGAGCAACTGGACAGGAACAGCAAAGAGCAAGGGATTGGTGAAACTGTGTGCTTTGGGCAGAATAAAGTTTGAGGCTGTTGAAAAACTGTCAGCCGCTTCGCCATCATCCGTGATCAGCAAAATCTGCCCGCCACGAGCGGCAACTTCCTCCATATTTGAAACCGTTTTGTCAAACAGTTCATCCCTTGGCGCAACAACCACAACCGGCACATCCTCATCAATCAGCGCAATGGGACCGTGCTTGAGTTCCCCGGCGGCATATCCCTCCGCATGAATATAGGAAATCTCTTTCAGTTTCAGAGCCCCCTCAAGAGCGATCGGATAGCTGCTGCCGCGCCCGAGATAAAGAACATCACGGCTGTGTGCCAGATCATGGGCAATTTTTTCGAACAGCTTCTCGTCATGAAGAATCCTTGAAATATGGCGTGGTATTTCCAGAAGCTGCCCCACCAGTTCCATTTCCTGATCTGATGAGATATGTCCCCGCTCGCAACCGGCCCTGATGGCGAGGCAAGCCAGCACCGTCAACTGGCAGGTGAAGGCCTTGGTTGACGCCACACCGATTTCCGGTCCGGCCAATGTTGGCAAAATCGCATCCGATTCGCGCGCGATGGTCGATTCGCGCACATTTACAACCGAGGCAATATGCTGTTTTTGTTCCCGGCAATAGCGCAGGGTTGCCAGCGTATCGGCTGTCTCCCCCGACTGGGAAATAAACAGCGCCAACCCTCCCGGCTGCATCGGTGCCTCGCGATAACGCATTTCCGAGGCAACATCGATCTCGACCGGCAATCGTGCATAGCGCTCGAACCAGTATTTGGCCACGAGGCCGGCATAATAGGCCGTTCCACATGCCGAAATCGTAATTCGTGGCAATGTTGCAAAATCAATGTTGAAATCGGGGATTTCCACCCGGTTCCGCGACAAATCCACATAGTGGGCAAGGGTGTGGGAAATTACCTCAGGCTGTTCGTGAATTTCCTTGGCCATGAAATGGCGGTGATTGCCCTTGTCAACCAGCATCGCAGAGGCCTGGGACTGGCTGATTTTTCGATCCACCGGATGACCATTCTCATCCTTTATGGCGACCGAAGTTCTCGTCAGGGTCACGCAATCCCCATCTTCCAGATAACAAACACGATCCGTAAACGGCGCCAGCGCAATGGCGTCGGACCCGAGATACATCTCCCTGTCTCCATATCCGATGGCCAGCGGGCTGCCACGACGGGCGCCAATCATAAGATCATCATGTCCGCCAAAAATAATGGCAATTGCAAATGCACCCTCCAGTTCTTTTAACGCGGATTGCACCGCGGTTTCGGGAGCGGCGCCAGCCTCCAGAGCCTGACTGATCAGGTGAACAATGACCTCTGTATCTGTTTCCGTTTCAAAGTGCGCCCCGGCTTTCTCCAGCCTTTCGCGCAGGGATTTGAAATTTTCGATGATACCGTTGTGAACGACGGCAACCTTGTCTGTCATATGGGGATGCGCATTGGTTTCTGTTGGCGCGCCGTGGGTCGCCCAGCGGGTATGACCGATCCCGGCATGGCCTTTCAGAGGCATTTCTTCCAGTCGGGATTGCAGGTTTCGCAGTTTCCCCCTGGCCCGGCAACGCCCGAGAACACCATTTTCAACTGTCGAAACGCCCGCCGAATCATAGCCCCTGTATTCAAGACGTTTGAGGGCATCCACCAGATTCCCGGCGACCGGTTGCGTGCCCAATATCCCCACAATACCACACATGGGACATTCTCCTGTTTTTCTTTCATTCCTTTTTTTCAGCCGAAGACCGAAACAGTTTTCGTCAATCCGGTTGCAATAACCATGCAAAACCGCACATGCATCCCGAACAAAATGTTTCCGGGAATAGCGTCGAATTGCAAATCACCTTGAGTTTCAGCCTGTTGCGACCGCCAATCGGCAAGTTATCTAGCACAGAATTGATGAGCACACTTACTATTTATTTTTTTTGGCCTTAAGACGGGCATTCATCTCTCTGAATTTGTTGGCCCAGTCGCTTTTTTGCGTCTGTCTGGCGCGGGAAACAGCAAGGGCGTCGGGCTCGACATTTCGGGTGACAACACTTCCCGAGCCGACAAATGCACCATCTCCCACTTTTACGGGGGCCACAAGTGCACTGTTGGAACCGATGAACGCCCCTTCCCCGATATCCGTGAAATGTTTGTTGAAACCATCATAATTGCACGTAATGGTCCCGGCTCCGATATTGGCGTTTTTACCTATGCGAGCATCTCCAATATAGGTCAGGTGCGAAACCTTGGCCCCTTCTTCAACACTCGATTTCTTGATTTCGACAAAGTTGCCCACTTTGGCACTCTTGCCAATATCTGCTCCTGGTCGCAAACGCGCATAGGGACCAATCGCCGCCCCCTCACCGATTCGTGTCTGTTCGATATGACAAAATGCCCTGATATGGACATTGTCAGCAATTTCGACGCCAGGACCCAAAAAAACATGCGGTTCGATCAATACATCCCGACCAATCTTCGTATCATAACTGAAATAAACGCTGGACGGATCAAGGAGTGTGGCCCCGCCATCCATAACCTCGCGACGTCTGCGATCCTGATAGATTTTTTCCGCAACTGACAACTGTTCTCTGGAATTGACGCCGAGCACCTCGAATTCATCACAGGTTACCACGGCAACATCAAGATGATCCTCTCTGGCCAGTTCAACCGTATCGGTAAGATAAAACTCTCCGTTGGCATTATTATTGTCGATTCGATCCAACAAACCCGGCAGCTTTCGACCGTTGAAGCCGAACACACCGGAATTGCACAATGTGATGGCCTTTTCTTCCTCGCTGGCATCCTTGTGCTCCCGGATCGCCTCGATATGACCATTCGCATTCAAAACCAGTCGCCCGTAACCGGTCGGGTCGGCTGCCTCGAAACCAAGAACGGCAATATCGGCTCCTTCCGCCAGTGCCGATCGCAATTTGCGCAGTGTCGCTGCTGTTAACAGAGGTGTATCCCCGTAAAGAACAATAATATCGCCATCGTGACCGGCAAATGCCTCCCTCGCGCAAAGTACCGCATGAGCCGTTCCTTTTCGTTCATGCTGAATAAATATCCGGGCCTCTGTTCCGGCAGGGATTATTCGGTCGGTTCTGTTCTGCATTTCCGGGCCAAGAACGACGATGTTTTCGCGAGCACCAAGTTCATCTGACAGAGCCAGAACATGTTCCAGCATGGACCGCCCCCCGAGCATATGCAGAACTTTCGGCGTTTTTGAACGCATTCTCGTTCCAAGACCTGCTGCAAGTGTTATGGTTAACAGGGGCGTATTCATGCAGTATGTTCCTCTTCAGGGTACCTGTTCCCGGCAGCAAAGTGCGGGCACAGACAATGTCATGCCGATTTTTGCTAAAATTGCAATTTTCATACCGAATGGCAATTCAGGCCGTAAACTCATAAACAGGATCGATAATGGTGTCAAAAGCGCAAAAATACGAGGTTAAAATGATCATCGCGCGTACTTTTGGTACGAGCAAGATCATTTTGGCCGCGGATTGCAGCGCTTTTGGCATCCTGCGGACAGGGCAGATTTGCTCCCCCGCTGTGTTGCAAGTTCTTGAAAACCGGAAGGTTTCCTGCGAACCTGCGCCTTGCGGGAAAACAAATCTGCTCCTGCCATTTCGACCCTGTTTATGAGTTGACGGCCTAATATGGTAATTTCACCGGAAACCGGAGAAACAGTCCATATTAAAACAAAAAAAACCATATACCCTTACTATGGTAAGC
>JALXEI010000299.1 GCA_027069645.1 Hyphomicrobiales bacterium | reverse complement strand
CAATCAGAGTACTGATTGGCGCTGATGGTGCACCACTGGGAGCAGCTTTTTCAGCGATATAGGCCTGCCCGCCTCCGGCATAGCGACGCATTTCTGCACAAATGGATTCAGCCATGCGAATATGGCGTTTGAGGTCCGGCTTGTTCTTCCTTGCCCCTTCCTGCTGCGCCTTGTGCAATTCTTCCGCCAGCAACTCCACCAGATTGGCGGCATCATAAAGCGCCAGCCGATACCCATTACTCTTTTTCTGAGCCTTGCGCTTCACCTCCGCATCACCACACGCCGTCCTGCGGGCAGTATTCCAGTACCCGTTACGATTCCATTCAGCGCCCTGAAATCCGCAATCAAATGTTTTGATCCATGCATAGACATCAAGTTTGGACGAGTAACACCATTCTTCCGCGTAATTCGTTTCGCCACATTCCGGGCAACAGTCATAACTCATTTGTCTCTCCTCAAATTAAAAGGGGGCCGTGTGATGCTTGCCGGGGCCTGTCATTTGTCCCAGTCCGGTTTCACATCCGGCAGGAAAGGTTCGTGGTATTTTTCATGATGCAATTCGCAATATCTGGCCCAGAACTTTTGCGGCAACCACTTTGCATCCATCCGGAAGGCGCAATCCTGATCCATTCCATCTTCAGGCCACTGATTGTAAATATTGTTTTCAATGGGAATATAGATCTCCTCCAGAACCTGCCTGAACAGTTCCCCATCCATCAGGAAAGACGCCCGATCGATGTCGACCTGATTGCCGCAAGAGGTGGTGATATAGGTGTGGAACATCAATGCTTCTCCTCGTTTCAGATTACCCCACATTATAACATATCCGTGCGCTGACGGCAAACCGAGTTGATGCATAAGTTATTGTTTTGGTTTGATTATTTTGGTTTTTATTTCTACTTTTGGTCTTCTTTTTCCCTTGAAAAACAGGACATAAGCCCTTGCAGTTTTCGGCTGTAATCCCGGTGAGCACAAGGCGTGACTCACGATTTTCTTTTCACCTCAATGTTGCGCTCCCCGGACAAGCAATAGCCTTGATCCGGGAGCCAGGGGCAGCAAAAGAAGAGTTCGTTGAGAAGATGAACATAAACAAACGCATATCACTTGCGCCTCTGGACCCCGGCTCTGCGCTGCGCTTGTCCGGGGAGCGAGGTGGTAAACAGATCCGACGGGAATGCAAAAATCAGCCTTTTTGCTCGATGGTAAGATATGGCTTTACGGACAGGGAAAGGAAACGCGACGATGAATATCGGGAAAAAAAGATAGCGCCTGAAATCACGAATGATGAAGAGCGCCGGATTGAAAAAGGCATCGAAGCTGACCCGGACACGCAAGTCCGGGGAGAGCACGAATTTTCACGAACCCGTCCGGCAACGGAAATGGAACCTGAAACCGTAATGGCATACAAACAGGGAAAAATCGGTCGCGGTCCGCAAAAGTGACAACCGGGCTGACAACCGTAACACCAATCACCCTACAGAAATCACCCAAGTCATTGAAATAAATGGTCGGAGCGGCAGGATTTGAACCTGCGACCCCTGGTCCCCCAGACCAGTGCGCTAACCGGACTGCGCCACGCTCCGACAGGCATCAAAAGAGTAATTGATGCAAGGCATATTCTTTGCCCCTTTTCAGCGCCAGGGTCAAGTCAATATCTGCATGGCCGGGCGATCTCTTTGCGTTTGCGTTTCGTACCTGACAGGACATGACATATTGGGAGGCTTGCCCGTATGACGGTTTTATTGCCCGTCAATGTCAGGCCGTAGACTCATAAACAGGATTGATTAGAAACCCCGGCTCGTCACCCGTCAGAAATAAATATGCAGAACGGTCATTTTACCGGGCTATTTGCCCGCAGAACCGGCGCGCCCACGACCTTTTTTCGCTGTGGATTTCTTTCCCTTGCTACGGGCTGTCGTTTTGGTTCCTGCGGCTTTTGCTGTCTTTTTAGCGGTGGCTTTCCTTGTGGTTGTAGCGGCTGTTTTGGCCTTGCTGCCCGAGCGCGCACGCTTTGCCGGTTGACTTTTTCCATTGGCCTTGCCCCCGGCAGACCTGCCCGCTCCGGATTTTCCAAGACTGGCCTTGATACCCTCGTCAATGCGTTTTTTCATGATATTGCTGGCCCGGAAAACCAGCACCCGGCGCGGCGTAATCGGTACTTCCTCGCCGGTTTTGGGATTGCGGCCTATGCGCTGGCGTTTTTCGCGAATGCCAAAACTGCCAAACGAAGACAGTTTGACCGGCTCGCCGCAGGCCAGTGTCGAGGAAAGTTCCTGCAGAACGGACTCGACCAGTTCGGCAGCCTCATGCCGTGGCAATCCGACATTCTCGACAACGGATTCAACCAGATCGGCTCTTGTCAGGGTTTTCTCGCTCAATTTATGCAACCTCCCCACATATGTTGGTTCCGATGCTAAACAGTCTTATGCTTAATAGTCAATGGCTTAGGTCATTTTTTCACAAATCGCAAATTCAACTTCCGGAATATTCACCCGTTCAAACGGCCCTTCGGTACGACAAAACACCCATGAGAATCATCGGAATACCCCGCAATTTACCTCGACAATAGCATTTACCAGCGGACCAGAACAGACCCCCACGTAAAACCGCCCCCCATTGCCTCGAACAGGACCAGTTGCCCCGGCTCCAGCTTTCCCGATTCATAAAGGCTGTTGAGGGCCAGAGGGACCGAAGCGGCGGATGTATTGGCCTGTTTATCGAGGGTTACAACGACCTTTTTCGAGGGAATCCCCACCCGTTTTGCCGTTCCTTCAAGAATACGGCCATTGGCCTGATGGGGCACAAACCAGTCAATATCCTCGGCCGTAAATCCGGTCGCATGCAGCGCTTCGAAAATGGCATCGGAAATATTGGTCACGGCATGTTTGAATACCTCGCGACCATCCATGTGAACTTTCCCGACAGTTTTGGTGGAAGAAGGCCCCCCTGTCGCTGTCAACAGGTCCCGATAACGCCCGTCGGCCCGCAAATGGCTTGTCAAAACACCGCGATCACTCATTTTGCCCTTGCCCTTCGCCGCTTCGACAACCGCCGCCCCGGCACCGTCGCCAAACAAAACGCTGGTATTGCGATCATTATAATCCATCAGTCGTGTCAGCGTTTCCGCCCCGATGACCAGAATGCGCTCGCAGGCCCCGGAAACAATAAAGCTGTCGGCAATGGCGAGGCCATACAAAAACCCCGAACAGGCCGCCTGCAAATCAAAGGCGGCCCCCTTTGTCATGCCAAGCTTTGCCTGAACGATACAGGCCGTAGACGGGAAGGTGCGATCCGGTGTCGTGGTTCCGACAATCACCATATCGATATCAATGGGCAAAAGGCTGGCGCGCTCCAGCGCCTGACGCGCGGCGGCAACGGCAAGGTCTGAGGTAAATTCCCCCTCGGCCGCCATGTGCCGCTGTCTGATCCCGGTCCGCGTGCGGATCCACTCGTCACTGGTATCGACAAAGGTCGACAGCTCTTCATTTGTCATGACGCGTTCGGGCAGATAGCCACCAACGCCTTTTATGATTGTCCGTGTCACCGACATGATCCGTTACTCTCCTGCATTTCCGGCTCCCGGCATCACCTCCACAAGTGCCGCCTACCAGCGCAACAGCAC
>JALXEI010000298.1 GCA_027069645.1 Hyphomicrobiales bacterium | reverse complement strand
TCGGAGATTTTCAAAGTGACATTCTCCGGCATGGCTTTTTCAATGAGGGCAAAATCCGCTTCCTTGCAGGCAGCATTGACCACCAGATAAAGCCAGTGTTCGTGACCGGCCATTGCCAGCCTCGTAACCATCAGATCATCAAGGATACCGCCCTGTTCATTGAGGAGTTGCGAATAGCGCTGGCGTCCCGGTTTGAGAATGAGAAAATTGCCCGGCGCGAGCGTTTCAAGGGCCCGTGCAGCAGTTTTAAAGTCCCCGTCTTGCGGGATCAGAAAGGCCTGGCCCATATGCGAAACATCAAACAGACCGGCACGTTCGCGCACCTGGACATGTTCGCGCAAGACGCCAAGGGGATAGCTCACCGGCATCTCATAGCCCGCAAACGGCACCATGCGCGCATCAAGTTTTTGATGATATTCGTAAAGCGGTGTGCGCTTCAATGCGCCCTGATCCTTCGAACCTGCCATTGACCTTCTCCCGGGTTTTCCAGACAAAAGCGTAAAACAGTCTGTATCTTCACGAGATACAGACGCCTACCCCCTCTGTCATGGGACCTGAGAGATTTGATCGGTCGAAAGGCCCGAACCGACTTACCCCTTCGGTGAGGTGCCGCGTGCTGAAAAGGGTCTCAACCCTTCCGGCCAAACGCCACCTGCTTTCCAGAGTGCCATCTTCCTGCGGTCCTTTTGCCTGAGAGTTTCCCGTCATTTCATCGGGGCGGTTGCTCCTTCGGCGCCATGTTCCGTTCTGCTCTCCGGCATCTCGGGTCGTGATCTCTCCCGCAGGGATCAACTGGCATCACCGTTAATAGAAAGGCCTGGCGAAGGAGTCAAACTTTCTTTTTCCCTGCCGTCTTGCGCTTTGCCTTGCGGGGGACTGTTTTGGGATCGACAAGCAGCGGTCGATAGATCTCGACCCGGTCTCCGGCTTCAAGTATGCGGTCCGGCTTTATCGGAACGGCAAAGATGCCAAGGCTCAGATGATCCGCATCAAGCACTGGAAAACGCTCCAGCACCCCGGATCGTTTAACGGCTTCAAGAGCGGTTGTCCCTGGCGCAACGGTCATATCCTGCCAGAAACCTTCTTTGGGCAGGGCAAAAGCCACCGAAACCGGAATTTCCTTTTCCATCAATGTGCCTCTTTTGCCGATGGATGACCAGCAGGGGCAGCCTCTTGCGCACGCGCCCTGTTCTCCAGCGCCCCGTCGATGATATTTTTAAAAGCGACCAGAAAACCCAGCACGAAAAAACCGCCGGGCGGTAAAACAAACAGCAAAAAGCCCTTGTAGTCTTCAAAAACCACCGTCTCCAGAAAGGAAAAATGCTTGCCCAGCAACAGCGAAGCATTGGCAAACAGGGTGCCGGAGCCGAAGATTTCACGAATGGCGCCGATTATCACCAGCACGGTGGTAAATCCGATCCCCATGAAAAGGCCGTCCACCATTGATGGCAACACTTTTTGCCGCGAGGCAAAGGCCTCGGCGCGCCCAAGTATGGCGCAATTGGTGACAATCAGCGGAATAAACAGCCCCAGCCCCTTGTAAAGTTCGTGCAGCCAGGCGTTCATGGCCATTTCCACAAGTGTCACCTGCGAGGCGATAATCAGCACAAACACCGGAATGCGAATTTCCGGTGTAATCAGGCCGCGCCACAGGGAGACGGAAAAACCCGAGGCCACCAGCACGAATGTTGTCGCCATGCCCATGCCTAGCCCGTTGGTCGCCGAACCGGTTACGGCCATCAGCGGGCATAGCGCCAGCAACTGGGCCAGCACGACATTGCGGGTCCAGAGCCCGTCGGCAATAATACGGCCATAGCCCGGTGTCTCGCTTTCGCTCATGAACCGGCCCTCCTTTCATATTCATCCCTGTTCCCGGTCGCAGGGGACGTCAGAATCCGCACCTTGTTTTGTCGGAAAAACACCAGCCCTTCATGTACAGCCTTTACAACGGCGCGCGGCGTGATTGTTGCCCCCGTGAACTGGTCGAACACGCCGCCATCCTTTTTCACGCCCCAGTCCTGCGTTGAGGTGTTGTCCAGAGAGCGACCATCGAATTTCGTGATCCAGTCGCTTTTTTCAATCTCGATCCGATCCCCGAGTCCCGGTGTTTCCTCATGATCCAGCACCCTCACCCCGAGCACCTTACCCGACACATCAAGGGCCATCACCAGATGGATTTTTGAATAGCCGCTGATATAGCGCTCGAATGCCACAGCGGTAATCCGCCCCTTTCTGCGGGCTCTGTAAATCTTCACCGGTCGTCCCTGCCAGCCTTTTAAATATACAAATTCCTGTGTCGGGTCATTGTCGTGCAAGTGTTCCGGGATAACGATCTGCAAGGACCTCACCAGGTCCTCATACTGGCGCTGACTGATCGGTGATTTTGTCACAAGATTGCCGATCACCAGAAACAGCGCGGCCACAAAGGCAATGGCCGCCAGCAAAAGCGCATGCACGCCCGGATTATCGCTGCTCATCTTCATGGCTGGCGCTCCCCTTTGGCGTGCGCCTCGACCACCAGCGGCCGACCGCTGCGGTTTCGACCGAATATGCGCGGTTTGACATAGTGGTCAATGAGCGGCGTCATGGCGTTCATCAGCAAAATGGCGAATCCCACCCCTTCGGGAAAGACCGAGAATGTGCGGATGAAAAAGGTCAAAATCCCGATCCCGGCTCCGAATATCAGCCTGCCGGTATTTGAAATCGGCTGCGTGACATAGTCGGTGGCAATAAAAAAGGCCCCCAGCACAACACCGCCCGAAAAAAGATGCGTGAAAAGATCCGGGTAATGCTGTGGATCCAGGAGATGAAACAGAGCGGCCGGAACGGCGAGACCCGCGAACATGGCCACGGGCGTATGCCAGCTGATGATCCGCAGGGCCAGCAAAAACAGCCCGCCCGCCAGTAACAGAACCAGCGACATTTCCCCAAGGCTTCCCGAATGCGCCACGCCTGACATCTGCGACAATACCCCGCTTCCTTCTCCGGCAACGGGTACCGGTTGCCCCCCCAGAAACAATATTTTCATTTGCGTCAGTGTCGAGGCGCTGGAGAGCGCATCAAAATCGGGACCGCCGCCAAAAACAATATGCACGGCCTGCATGAAATCAGGGCTGCCCGCGGCAAACAGCGGCTGCGGTTGCATGAAAAAGGTCATTTCCAGCGGGAAGGATATGAGCAGCGCCACACGTGCCACCATCGCCGGATTGAATATGTTTTGCCCCAGCCCGCCATAGATATGCTTGCCGAGCACAATGGCGATAAAACCGCCAAGCACGGCAATCCACCACGGCGCCCAGGGTGGCAGAGAGAGCGCCACCAGCCAGCCGGTGAGCAGGGCCGAACCGTCAAACAGAAACAGACGCACGGGCTTTCGCGCCACCAGCAGGGACACCAGCTCAAACATCAGGCTGGAGCCGATCACAAGAGCAAACAGAATGATGGCCGGCCAGCCGAACTGATAGAGGCCGTATGCCGTGGCCGGGAGCAGCGCCACAATAACCAGCATCATGGTCCGCGTCACACCGGTTTTGTCATGCACAAAGGGGGCGCTGGTCAGTTGCGAAAAACTCATGCTTTCCCCTCGCTGTTGCCGGTGGCGGTTTGAGCATCTGCCTTTTGCGC
>JALXEI010000297.1 GCA_027069645.1 Hyphomicrobiales bacterium | reverse complement strand
GTTGTTCATTGCGGCTCGGCGGTTGCGAGAGATCGAGCAGCCGTTTGGTGACCTCGATGCATTTATCCACCTCCCCGTCCACCATGTGCAGATAGTCGCGAAATTCCGGATCGAGTTTTTGCCGGTCAGCTTCAGCGAGCAGCGCCTGCAAGCCAATGCGTACGGAGCCGAGCGGGTTGTGTATTTCATGGGCGACGCCGGAGGCCAGCTTGCCCAGTTCCGACAGTCTTTGCTCCTGCGTTACCCGGACTTCACGTTCAAGATCACGTATAGCCTCGACGACAAACAGGTTCTTGCGATTTTTTCCCTTTTCACCCGGTTGCTCTGTCTCGAGCGCAGCCGCGGAAATTTCGACATGGAATTGCGCAGGTTGTTCTTCCTTGTGACCTGTTTTCCCGGTCGCAACGCAGCGCTTGTGATGGTGCATGATTTTTAGCTCCTGTCCCTCCTCTCGCAGTTCGTAAAGCGGGCAGGTGACAAGGCTGGGCGGGCAGGGCGTGGTGCGGCCGTGGCTGCTCTGATAGCACAGGGACCGGTTTGTTTCCGACAGGGCAAGGCCCTGCTGCTTCGCATAGGCCCGATTGGCCATAATGATCCTGAAATTCTGATCAATTACCCGGATGCCGTCGGGAATGGCGTCGATGAGCTTTTGCATGAAGGTCTTGCCCGCGCGCAGTTCGGCAAGCGTTGTATCGAGCTGGCGGGCCATATTGTTGAAGGCTTCGCACAACTGAAACAGTTCGTCATGGTTTTGACAACTGACATGGACCTGCGCCTGTCCGCTGGCGATCCGTGTGCTGGCTTCATTGAGTTGTTGCACGGGGTGAATGACCGCTCTTTGCAAAAAACGGTGTACGGCAATCAGGGCGAGGACAATCAAAACGACTCCGCAAAGAGCAAGAACAAGGGCAGCCATAAGGGTCTTTTGCCACAGGCTGCCGGCTTCATAATCGATAATGAGCACCCCGTTAACCGGATGCTGTTGAAGTTTGCCATGACAGACAGAGCAGGGGGGTCTGTTGAAGATCGGATTGACCGAGCGCATGAGATCGCCCCGTTCATCCGCGATCATAAAACGGGCAGGCGTGCGGGGCAGAGCGTTTTTTACCTCTGGCCTACGGGGCTGACAGGACGGGCAGTTCCCCAGCGCTTTGGGGGACAGTATGGTTTGCAGCATTGTGCGGTCAGAGGAAAAGCGCACCTTGCGCTGCGGATTGACAATCATCACGCGGCGCACATGTTTTTGCGCCCCCAGCCGGTCAATGATTGTTGTCAGTCCTGGCAGGTCGCGCTTTAGCATGGCGTTTTCGAGAGAAGCCTGCAATAACAGGTTGATCTGCATGGAGGCTGTCGCACGTTCTGTTTTCAATTCATTGAAATAAAGCAGAGCTATGATCACCAGAAACAGCAGCGAGGCCAGACACATGATGGCCGCCAGCCCGAAGATCAGTTTACGGCTGAGGCTCTTTGTGATCCAGTCAGCACTCACAGGCTTTTTAATCATTCTCTCACGCCTTGCAGAGCTGCCAGGGGCGACAGGAGAAGACTACACTTTAATCACTATATTTTATATAAGTATAAACCACAGGCGCAAGGCCGGGCGTTCCTACCAGCCCGGCCCGTTAATGTCCGTTGGCGGGGCGAAGGGGCCTTCGATTTCTTCGCCGCAAACCAGTTCGGGGGCTTTTGGTTTCTCCTTTTCGGGTTCCGGGCGCTGTTCACCGGTGACAGCTTCGATCATATCGCGCAGCTCTTCGAGATAGGCACTTGTCAGCATGGCAAGCCCGGCGTAAAAGGGCGTGGCGCAGCGGCTTGCGACCTTTCGGGAGAAACCGGGCAGCCATTTGAGCAGGTGCTGATCGAGAAAGCGGGCCGTTTCGACCAGTTCGATATCGCTCTCGCGCATCAGATGAGCGGCAAAGGCCAGTTGGGTGGCGAGATGATCGTCAGGACGCTTGCGCCAGTCCTTTGCCTTCATGCCGTAATGTTCATACCATTTGCGCACCTCGAACATGGGTTGCTGGCACTCCAGATGATCCTCGTCGAGCCACGGGCTTTCATGGGGAGATACAGAGCATTGATGAGTGAGATAAATGCCCGCATAGTCACAGGCCAGCTCCTGCAAAATGTCTTTTTTGCTCTCGCCGGAAAGCCCCTCATCAAGGACAGTCAGCGCTTCGTTCGCCCGTCGGCTGTTCAGCACAATGCCCAGATGGTCGGCAAAGGGCGCAGAGCGCAAATGCTCAAAGCCCTGCCGGTCCAGTTCGTTCGCATGCAGATAGGCCAGCAGATCAAGATCTTCGCTGATCGCCCGGCGTAATTGCCTGATCTGTTTGTCGGTGGGTACTTCGGAAGGACGGCTGTTCATCTATTTGACCTTTCCCTGCGAATGGGCGACGAAGCGGATGGAAGGGTTGGTCAGTTCGGGATCGGCCATGCTTTTGACCTGACGGACAATATTGACCTTGTCGGCTTCGCCATAGGCTTTGGTGTCGTAGGAACCGTCAGCAATCCTGTCGATGGGGCCGATGTCGAGCACCCGCATCATGCAGGCCATGACACAATAGGGGCGGCGTCCGGCATCCATCTCGTCAACGCACATATTGCACTTCTTGACGACATTCTCCACCGGATCGAATTGCGGTGCCCCAAACGGGCAGGCGGCTTCGCACTTGCGACAGCCAATGCACAGTGTACTGTCAATATCGACAATACCGTCCTTTTTGCGCTTGAAAATCGCACCGGTCGGGCAGGAGGGCAGGCAGGCCGGTTCCATGCAGTGATTGCACGACATATTGACCTTGTAGGCGTACACCTGCGGATAGCTGCCGCCTTCCACATACATCACCCGGCGAAAGCGCGGTCCCGGCATCAGGCCGTTCTTGTCCTTGCATGCGATTTCACAGGCGCGACAGCCAATGCAATCGACATTGTTGTGCACGAACCCCATTTGCATGTCGGGTTTGACCGGGACATAGGTTTCGCGCTTCAGACGTTTGATGTTCTCTTTGATTTTTGCAACATTAAGTTTGTTGGCCATTGTCTTGTCCTCCCCTACAGCTCACGCCGGTTTTGACGCCGATAGATGTGCGAACGGCTCGTCGCCACCTTGTCCCAGCCGGGCCTGTGTTCAAGGTTGCTTTTTCTGATGTTGCAAAGCACAGTGTTGTAGGCGAAACCACCTGCCGGACTGGGATTGTCGAGGGTCAGGAAATCGGGGTTTCCGGCCCGGTCAACGCCGTTTTCGTCCGGGTCCATCCACACGCCTTCATGCACCACGCAGACACCGGGATGCACGCGCTCGGTGACATAGGCGGGAACGACAATGGTGCCGCGCTCATTATAGACCTCGCAAATATCGCCGGTCCTGATGCCCAGCCTTTTGGCGTCCGAGGCGTTGATGGTCACCTCCTGCTCGTACATCTCACGCAGCCAGCCAATATTGTTGAAAATCGTATGGGTGCGCCAGCGCGGATGCGGCGAGATCATGTGGAAGGGATGTTTTTCGGCCTTCTTTTTGTCGCCCAGCCATTCCCAGGGTTCGATCCAGCGCGGAATATAGGGGATCGCGTAGCCATAGGCCGTCTTGCGCCAGTCGCCCTTGTAATCCTTGTAGGTCTGGGCCAGCTGCATTGAAAATATTTCGATCTTGCCGCTTGGCGTACTGAACGGCACGCCCTTTTCGATATTGTCCTGAAAGGCAACATGCGGACGCTCCAGCCTGAACTTGTAAATGCCGTGCTTTTTGAAATCGTCCCAGCTCATCTTGACATGCTGGTGCTTTTTGACCCGGTTATTCCACCAGTCGCGCAGATAGACTTCATCGACCTGATCATTGTGCTCGAAATATTCGCGCGATGCCTTCGGGTTGTATTTGGGGCCAAAGCCGAGGCGATAGGCCAGTTCGGTAAAGACCTGAAAATCGGTCTTGCTCTCGCCCATAGGCTCGATGACCTTTGGCCGGTGGATATAGTAATGCCCCTTGTACCAGGGCAGGGCCACATCATGCCGCTCGAAATGGGTGGCGATGGGCAACAGATAGTCTGCAAACAGCCCCGACGGGGTGATCGTGCTGTCCATGCAGACCACCAGCTCAAGCTTTTCGACCGCCCTGATTTCCTTGTTGATGTTGGTCAACTGGTTGAACCAGTTGGAGCCATGCCAGAAGATGCCCTTGATATTCGGAATGGTACCGTCTGTCTCGTCGCCCCTTGGCCACAGACCTATTTCCTCGCGCTTGACATTGGGGTAGTTTAAAACGCAATGCGCCCAGCGATCCGACTTGATGGAGGCGAACCAGACATTGGCATATTCGTCATAGGGATAGGCGGTGCCTTCCGGGTGCCAGGCCTTGCCCACCCCTTCGGCGCAGCCGCCCAGTTTGCCGATATTGCCGGTCATGGCTTGCAGGGTGTTGGCCATGCGGGCATATTGCTCGCCATAGGCATTGCGACCCGGTGCCCAGCTCGCTTTCAATGCGGCGGGTTTGGTGGTGGCATACATTTTGGCCAGTTTCTCGATGTCACTTGCAGGAACGCCGCAGATTTCTGACGCCCATTGCGGTGTTTTGGGCGTGCCGTCGCGCGTGCCCATGATATATTCTCTGAAGCTCTCTTCGTCATTGTAGTCTTTTGGCATGGTGCCCTTGTCCATGCCGAGCACGAACTTGTCGATAAAAGCCTGATCCTGAAGATTGTTGGCGAAGATATAATGCGCCATACCGGCCATCATGGCAGCATCTGTATTGGGGCGGATGGGGATCCACCAGGCGTCATAGGCGCTGGCGCTGTCGGTATATTGCGGATCAACAAGCACGAACTTGCAGCCCTTTTGTTTCGCCATGCGCATATAATAGAAGGTGTTGCCACCGTGGAAAGTATAGGCCGGGTTCCAGCCCCACATGATGATCAGTTTTGAATGGGCAAAGGCATCGTCCTCGTTGCCATCCTGAATGGTGCCGTAATTCATGCGCGAACTGAACGTGGTGGCCTGATAGCTCGGCACCGACCAGCTCGAGGTGCGGCAGCCAAACATGCCCAGAAAACGCGCCAGCAGCCCTTCGATCTGGTCGCTATTGTGCAGCACACCATAAGAGGCCCCGGCATAGCTCTGGTCGAGGATGGCGGTGGGGCCATAATCCTTTTTGAGCTGCACCATTTTCTTCGAGATTTCATCAAGTGCCTGGTCCCAGCTGATGCGTTTGAACTTGCCTTCGCCGCGCTTGCCGACCCGCTTCATCGGGTAAAGCAGGCGTTCGGGAGAATAGAGGCGATAGCGATAGGAACGGCCCCGCAGGCAGCCGCGCAATTGCGGTTCTTCAAAGGTATCCTTGCCAAACTCCCCGCCTTGCTGGTAGCGCCCGTCATCGGAGGACAGGCGGACAATGACATCGCCCTTTTTGTGGGCCACCAGCACATGACGCGAGCCGCAATTATGGGCGCAACTGGTGACCACTGTTTCAAGATCATCATCTCGGGGGTAGGGCTCATAGGCAAAGGCTTTGGCTTTTTTAATGTCGCTGCCCCCGCCCAGCGGCACCAGTCCGGCGGCCAGCGCTCCCGCAGCAATGCCTTTTAGGAAAGAACGCCGGTCGGGATTGAGGGCCGGAATTTTCGGCACATTGATGAAGGGCCTGAGCTCTTCAGGCGGACGGTTTTTGAAATCAACAATCTGCTCTTTTTTGTTGTTACGATCCCTGAAATTCATTTGCCGGCCCTCCTGTAGCGAGCTTCCGATTGCGTTGGGCGGTTTTTGGCCCAGTCAGGTGTTTCTTCGACGACATCTTCCATGCCGGGCCATTTGTGACGCGGATAGGGGTAGGCGATGCGATACCACTGACGACCGCCATGACAGCCAAAACAGACATCGCTGGAGCCTTTGGCGGCCAGTTTTTCGATGTTTTCGGGGTTGAGATAAGTGACCTGATGGCGTACGGTGCGATAGTTTTCCCTGTGACAACTCATGCAGCCATTGCGCATGTCCGGGTCTTCGGGGTCTTCCAGATCGGCGCGGATTTCCGGCCAGGGGCCTTCCAGACCGGCCATATGTTCCCATGGGAACTTGCCGTGACAGCGCAGGCAGGTTTTCGAGGGGTCAACGCTCTTGCGCATGGCGTGGCTTGTATCGCCGACATTTTCCTTGTGGCTGCCCGGATTTTCCTCGCGCGGGTCATTGCCCTGATGGCAGAAATTGCATTTGAGATCCATCACCTCTCTGGCAAAGTCACTGGTCAGGTGGCGGGCATGAAAGGTGCTTTGCTCGCCTTTATAGGTATCAAGAGTTTGGTACCAGGCGAGACTGTCGGCGGCCCTGACACCGGCAGGCGAGCTTTCGCGCGGTTTGCGCTTCAAAATATCTTTATGACAGGCCAGACACTGTTTGTTGCTCGCCTTGTCGATCATCGGCTTGAAATGGATGGGGTGCCAGCGGGCGCGTTCGTAATCTTCGGGAATGGCAATGACAGCAGCGGTTTGCGTGCCTCTTGCTTCGGCGACGGTTTTGCCTGCTTCAGCAATGTTTGTGGAGACCGCAGCCAGCCTGGTATCCGCCCGGGTTGAAGCCGGGGAAGAATTGACCGGGGCCGATGTCTCCGAGGTCTTTTCGCCGGTCGGCTCCCCGGAGCCACAGGACGCGAGCAGACTTGCGAAAACAATTGATAAAATCAATCTGGAAATGAACAGGAATCCTGCCAGAGATTGATGAAGTGATCCGATAGAGTCTGACAATAACGCGTTTTTTCGCCCTGCCAGAAGCGATTTGCTGGAGTGCATGGTGCCGTCCGCTTGCGCGCCCCCTTTTTGAAAACTGCCTGATACACCGCCCCTGTTTCGGACGGATAGCTGCTGGTGTCTGGACCGGGGCACTGTGGAGAGAGGGAAAGAGAGTGCCCCGGTCATTTTACTGTTGTCCTGAAACAGTTTCAGGATCGTGCCAGGTGTCTATTTCTTGACCCATTCGGCGCAGACATAGCCCTCTTTGGCTGCCATACCGGCCATGCCGGACATGCCGCCCATGCCCTTCATGCCGGACATGCCGCCCATGCCCTTCATGCCGGACATGCCGCCCATGCCTTTCATTCCGGACATGCCGCCCATGCCCTTCATGCCGGACATGCCGCCCATGCCCTTCATGCCGGACATGCCACCCATGCCTTGCATGGTTCCGGCCTTGACCCATCTGGCGCAGGTATATCCTTCTTTGGCTGCCATACCGGCCATTCCGGACATGCCACCCATACCTGACATTCCCTGTTGACCGGCAGCCGCCGGTCCGGCCATAGCGAGGGCCATGAGCCCCGCGGCAGCACCCGGGACAATTGCTTTTGCTATTGATTTCAACATCTGGTTTATCTCCTTCTTTGGATAGGGTTTCTATCGTGCGGTTTGCGGGCCGGTCCCCTGCTTGTGGCACGACCTCCGGCCCTTCGGTCGTTCTTTGCGAGTGGGGTGGACCACCACCCGGTTGCAGATCATTGTGTTGAATTGCCGCGAGGCCTGTGCCAGCCGCGAATGTCATAGCGCCCGTGCATACCAGGGCGCAGAAACGGTGAGAACCAGTTGCCCTGATCCCTGAGAAAATGAAGAATATGTTTGGGGACGGGCTGCGAGATACCCGTTAGTGCCCGTTTCTGCCAGTTCTGATCCCGTTTGGCCTTGTTGATGACCGGAGTGTCAGTGCGCCGCTGATCCGGATGAACGCCGGCAATGAACGGGGCGGCCTGTGCCTTTTGTTCAGCATAAGGAAAAGAACCTGACACAAGAAACAGAACGCCCGAAGAGATCATGAACTGTTTCAGCATTCGACTGGTGGTCATGGATGCAAACCCTCCTGTAATCACCCGGTTTTATTGGCTCGACAGCCGTTAACCATTGACAGCCATTAAGGTTAGCAAAGGCTGTGCCAGAGCCGGAAAATTCTCTAAGTAATTGATAGTAATTGGAAAAATAAATCCGCAAATCGGAAGGGTATGGTTGTGGAAGCGCAAGCATGACAAAATGGCAGGTAAAATTCTATGTGCGCCCGTTAACCAATTGATAATACTTGTTAAAAGCGCATGACAAGCTGTCAAGGTGCTGAAAAATAGCGAAAAAACGGGCGATACTTCTGTCTGTTGCAGCTGTTGGTTTGTTTTCAGGGATCAGACCGAGGTTCTTTTCCGCAATTCCTGCATTGTTCCGAACATGTCCGAAACCGTTTATGAGTTTACGGCCCCGCGGGGGAACTGACCGTTCCGGATCTCGAAATACGAAACAGCAATTATCCATCCATTTACCATTAAACAACTGAATATTGTTTTGAGGTATACAGATTAACCACTGTGTAAAGAAGTTTTGTTCTTCTGGTATGTGAAAAAGCAACTGGTGTATCAAAATAATAATGACCAGCACCAAGTTGTTGCGACTGTAGGGATGTTGTCGAACAAAGAGTGCAAAAGTGATGCGTAAGAAAAAGAACGGTGTGAGCAGAAAGTCGGGCTTTCTGACCGGACTGGTGATTGTTTCAACCGGTCTGATCGTTGGTTTCCACGGATTTGAGATGGCCTTTTCTGAAAACAGACAGGTCTTGTCCGAAACAGACGAGAGGGGGCCTGTGACCGGATCGCGTTCTTCACGGGATGTCGGGCGGCAGGTATCGGCGCTCGACAGGGTGATCACGGATTCACTTGAACAGGCGAAGCAGCATTATAACGGCGAGGACAGTCGTCGGCTGGAAAAACTGATCGAGGCCGCGCAGGGCGTGGCGACGGGTGACAGAATGGCTTATGACGGGGTTTCCCATGTGAGCGATATTCGTCCCGTGGTCAACAGAGCGCTCAAGCAGGACAGGGATCCTGTCACCAGAAGCGCGGTCAATGAGGATATCAGCGATCGTGAACTGCCATCTCCCCCGGTGGAAAAGATCGCTTCTGCCGCTGATGCGACACGCGCCCCCCTGCCGGATGATGTGGCAACAAAGCTCATCACGACCGACACGCGCGCACCGGTGAAAGCCGATAAAGTGCTCCCGGATACGGTAGACAATGCGGAAATTCCTTTTGCCGACAGTGCCGATATTGCCCTGTTTGCAGCGGATATGCCGCTGCCCTCGAAACTCAATGTCAATATGGTGCAAAACAGCGGTCTGCCTCTGTCATCCCGTCGGCACAGGCTTCCATACGGGCGTTCCCCGCTGATCCCGCGCACCTTTCCTTCCGGCAAGGCCTTCGGAGGGCTGGCCGAGCAGGCCTTTCAGAAACGCGAGCGGCGTTGCATGACAACCGCGCTCTATTTCGAGGCGCGCAGCGAACCGGAGGCGGGGCAAATTGCTGTTGGTCAGGTGATCATGAACCGGGTGAAAAGTCCTGACTATCCGGACACCATTTGCGGTGTCGTATATCAGGGCTCGAACCGGCGGACCGGTTGCCAGTTTTCCTTTACCTGTGATGGCAAGGCCGACAAACCAGGGAACAAAAAGCAGTGGGAGCATTCAAAGCGTCTCGCCAACAAGGTTCTCGAAGGGCAGGTCTGGCTAAAAAGCATTGGCAACGCCACACATTATCATGCCACCTATGTCAGCCCGCGCTGGCGGCACAAAATGGCGCGTGTCAAACAGATCGGGCGGCACATATTTTACAAGTCGCCCAAAATATCGATTACCGAGACCTATCAGCGCTATATATCGGGTCAGCGTTCCTGAGTGGTGGCAAGCGTTTCCTGAAAACGAACGGGTTGTCCATGTGCTGCGGTGATGATTTCCCCGTCGCGCATGACTTCGTGCCCGCGGACAATGGTGGCAACGGGCCAGCCGGTCACCTGCTGACCGTCAAACGGTGTCCAGCCGCATCGGCTTTCCATCATGGCGTTGGTGATGGTCCTTGTCGCCTTCATATCCACAATGGTCAGATCGGCGTCATAGCCGCGGGCCAGACGTCCCTTGCCAGCGAGCCCGAACAGGCGCTGTGGTCCGGCCGAGGTCAGATCAACAAACCGCTGCAAGCTCAGTCTCCCCCTGTTGACATGATCCAGCATGATCGGAACCAGCGTTTGCACACCGGGCATGCCGGAGGGCGAAGAGGGATAGGCATTCTGTTTTTCTTCAGATGTATGGGGGGCGTGGTCGGATCCGATGACATCGACAATGCCGCTGCGCAATCCTTCCCACAGCCCTTGCCGATGCTCTTTTGAACGAATGGGCGGGTTCATCTGGGCAAGGGTACCAAGGCGCTCATAGGCGTCGGGGGCGGAAAGTGTCAGATGCTGGGGGGTTACTTCCACGCTGGCGAGATCCCTGTAGTCGGACAGAAGCTGCATTTCCTGATATGTGGTGATATGCAGGACATGGATGCGGCGGCCATGTTTGCGGGCCAGCTTCAAAAGGCGCCTTGTGCTGTTGAGGGCCGTTTGCTCATCGCGCCAGTCCATATGGCTGGACGGGTCACCGATAATCTGCCGGTCCAGCCGCGATTTCAGCCGTTCCTCATCTTCGGAATGAAAGGCGGCGCGCCGTTTTATGTTCCGGAACAGGGTTTCCAGGGCTTCGTCTGCATCGACAAGCAGGTTGCCGGTTGAAGAGCCCATAAACACCTTGATGCCCGCGACCCCTTCGGCCTTTTCAAGCTCTGCCAACTGATCGAGATTGTCGGTACTGGCACCGGCATAAAAGGCGAAATCGCAAAACATGCGGTCACGGCCCCTTGCGATCTTGTCGGCAACGGCTTCAAGGGTCGTGGTTGACGGGCTGGTATTAGGCATTTCAAATACGGCGGTAACGCCACCGGCAACGGCTGCGCGGCTGCCGCTTTCCAGATCTTCCTTGTGAATGAGGCCGGGTTCGCGAAAATGCACCTGCGTGTCGATGACACCAGGCAGTATATGAAGATTGTCGGCTTTCAGTATCCTGTCGGCGGGTTTGCCGGAAAGGGAACCCGTATCGGCAATGCGACCATCCCGGATGCCGATATCTCCCTTGTGAATGCCATCGTGATTGACAATTGTGCCCCCTGTAACAAGCAGGTCAAACATGGTATTTCTCACTCTTCATTGCGATGGACAGGCAAAACAGGGGATAATCAGCAAATAGCGGTATTGACGCGGACTGGCAAGGGCTGCCATGTGATGCGGGAGAAAAACAGGAAGACAGGTGATCAATGGGTGATGTGATTCGGCTGGAAAATCGTTCTGTCATCAGGGTCAACGGGCCGGATGCTGTGGATTTTCTCCAGGGAATAGTGACAAATGACATGCGGGACGTCGCGGAAGGGCAGGCGCTTTATGCCGGTCTGCTGACGCCTCAGGGAAAATTGCTGTTCGATTTTTTTATTGTCGGTGACGGGGAAGGTTATCTGCTGGATACGGATTCTTCCGTTGTTTCTGACCTTCTCAAACGACTGATGTTCTATAAATTGCGCGCGGCGGTCAGTATTGAAGAACTGAGCGGGGTAGAGGTGTATGCGGCTTTGAACGGCGAGATGGAAACTGGCGCAAAGATGATCGTCTATAATGACCCGCGGACGCAAGGTGCAGGAAAACGTGCCATTGTTCTCGATTCCGGGCGCATGATGGACGCGCCTGATCCGGTGCGCTGGCTGGCTCATCGCATCGACAATGGTTTGCCGGAAGCCGGGTTTGACTTTCAATATGGCGACTGTTTTCCCCACGATATTGCAATGGATCAGCTAAACGGCATCAGCTTTAAAAAAGGCTGTTATGTGGGGCAGGAGGTTGTCAGTCGCATGCAGCACCGCGGCACGGCCCGCAAGCGTCCGATGATCATTCAGGCCGAACAATCGCTGCCGCCAGCCCCGGCGCGGATCGAAGCCGGCGGGAGTCCGGTCGGGACACTGGGGTCGGCAACAGGCCATAAAGGGTTGGCCGAAATCCGCCTTGAT
>JALXEI010000296.1 GCA_027069645.1 Hyphomicrobiales bacterium | reverse complement strand
TATTTGTCGCCATAGCGGCTCTTGATGGCGGTGCGGGCTTCCTCGATGGCTTCGGGCACAATGGTGATGCCGTCCGTTCTCATATAGGTGATGAGCCCGGCGATTTCCGAACCAAGGGCAATGCCTTCATAAAGTTTTTGCGCCACCTGCATGGTGCGTGAGGCGGCAAAACCGAGCTTGCGCGAGGCGTCCATTTGCAGGGTGGAAGTGGCAAAGGGGGGTTGCGGACGTCGGATCTGCGGCTTGCTGACCACCGAAGTGATTTCATAGCTTGCCTTTTCCAGCGCTTCTTTGACGGGCAGCGCTGCGGCTTCATTGTTGAGCACAAACAGCTCTTTTTTTCGACTGCTGCCGCTTTTCTGCCAGCCTTCGGGCTTGTCGAGTTTCCGGCCGTCAATGGAGACCAGCCGGGCCAGGAAAGCTTCCTTTTTCTCGGAACGCATATGAGCGTCGATGGTCCAGTATTCCTGCGGTTTGAAGGCTTCGATTTCGGTTTCGCGGTCACAGACAAGGCGCAGCGCCACCGATTGCACGCGCCCTGCAGAACGCGAACCCGGCAGTTTGCGCCACAGAACCGGCGACAGGGTAAAGCCCACCAGATAGTCTAGGGCGCGGCGCGCCAGATAGGCATCGACCAGCGGCGCATCAATCTCGCGGGGGTGGGCGAGGGCGTCCATGATGGCGCTTTTGGTGACGGCATTAAAGGCCACACGCTCCACCTTGACGCCTTTCAGGGCCTTGCGTTTTTGCAGCACTTGCAAAATGTGCCAGGAAATCGCCTCGCCTTCGCGATCAGGGTCAGTGGCAAGGATGAGTTTGTCAGAGCCTTTGACGGCCGCAGTGATTTCTTTCAGCGTTTTGGCGCCGCGTGAATCCGATTCCCAGTGCATGGCAAAATCATTGTCCGGTTCCACCGAGCCGTTTTGCGAGGGCAAATCACGCACATGTCCAATCGAGGCGATGACCTTGTAGTCCCGTCCCAGATATTTGTTGATGGTTTTGGCCTTGGCTGCCGATTCCACAATGACAATATTCATGACGGGGTGTTTCTCGCTAGCTTGTGTTCATTTGCGCAAATGGAAGTTTTCCAGGGACGATTCAGGGACTGCCGGACGGGAGCACCGGAAAGCTTGCCTCACCGGAGAAAACAACGGTGCAGCCGGATCCCCCACCTGAAATGATCTTGCAGATTGCTGCATGAAAATGATCAATCGCTGTGTTCGTGTCAATTCCCTAAAACAGAATGATGGCATTTAATCACAGGCAGGCTCAACATAAGAGTTGTAAAAATAATTTAATGCAATTAATAATTGCAGCATGTAAATTCTATCTCTGTCCTCCATTTTACCGGAATGTCGGAAAAGAAATTTGTGCGGGTGACGGTGGCAGGCAAAGGTGCCGAAAAATGATGATAGTGTCAGGGGAGACAAATGGGGAATAAAAATCCGGGCTCCAATATTATTCAGTTGCGGACGGGCCGTGAAGACATGATGGAACGCGGCCTTGACGAGACAGAACTCGAAGAGATAGGCGCTTTTATGGTTGATATGCTTGATGCCATGATTCGGATCGCGACAAGAAAAGACCTCTCGATGCTGATTTATTTTCTCGATATGGCGAAGATGGAAGCTATGGACCTGAAGGACGCAGGGGACGAGGGCGCATGAGCGACGGACAGGACCACCCGGAAAGGCATATTTGCGACAGTTCCCGGCCTTCCAGGAGGATCAATGCGGGACCAGACTAACCTTTTGTCCTCCGTCGTGAAGGACTTTTCCGGCCAGTTCCAGTTCAAGCAGAATAATGCGGACCTCGCGCGAGGAAAGCGATGTGGCCCGAATCAATTCATCGATTTCAACACCGCTCGTGCCAAGCGCATCGATGATCTTTTGCCGACTGTCCGGTTCAACATCCAGTTTCCGGATCAATGGCTCATGCGTTGTATTTTCATATAGCGAAGGCGGATTTCGGGGCAGCTTGCCGGAAATGGGCGTGAGAATCTCCATGATATCATTTGCGGAGGTAATCATTGATGCGCCATTGAGGATCAGGCGGTTGGTCCCGGCGGCGCGCGGGTCGAGCGGGTGGCCGGGAACAGCCATGACTTCGCGTCCCTGTTCGCCAGCCAGACGGGCCGTGATGAGGGAGCCCGAGCGAAGATTGGCCTCGACAACAACAGTTGCCAGCGTTGACCCTGAAATGATGCGATTGCGCCGGGGAAAGTCTCGCGCACGGGGCTGAAATCCCGGCGGATTTTCTGTGATAACAAGTCCGGTGTTTTCGATCTGCTGTTGAAGCTCCCGGTTTTGCGGTGGATAATAATTGTCAATTCCGCCTGCGATCACGGCGATCGTTCCCCGCTCAAGCGCGCCGCTGTGTGCCGCCGTGTCAATGCCGCGCGCAAGTCCCGAAACGATCACATAATCCGCCTGCCCCAGTTCGCGAACCAGTTGACGCGTGAATTTTTGTCCAAGCGCCGAGCCGTTTCGCGAGCCGACAAAGGCCACAGCAGGGCGCGTGACAAGATCAATATTGCCTTTGACATATAAAAGCGGTGGCGGCGTTTCGAGGTGGGCCAGCAAAAGTGGATAACCCGGTTCACCCCGGGCAACAAGACGGGCGCCACACTTGCGAGCGGCCTGAAGTTCACGTTTGGCGGTGTCGGGCGTGCAGGGCTTGATGTGAGATTTGCCAGCCCGTCGCATGAATTCCGGGAGCAGATTCAACGCCTGCTCGGCACTGCCAAAATAATTGATCAGGCGCCAGAATGTTACGGGTCCGATATCCGGCGTTCGGATCAGCCTCAACCAGTTGAGGCGCTGTTCATCATCAAGCAATTTTGTGGAAGGAAAAACGCCTTTGTCTCCGGAGGGGCGGCCCTGTCCTGCAAACAAAGGCATGGTCGTTACCCTTTCCCGCCGATCCTGCCCTCGGTTCCCGAAAGCAGTCGTTTGATATTGTCCCGATGCTTGAGGAAAACAAGAAGGCTCATCAAAAGGATGACAATAATAAACCGTTTGTCGCCGGTGGTTGCAGCGGCCAGCGGCAGGGTGGCAGCGGCGACCAGCGCGGAAAGTGATGAAATTTTAAAAACAAATGCTGTGGCAAGCCAGATGGCGCAGAACAAAAGCGCAAAGGGCCAGTAAAGACCTATCAGAACGCCGATATAGGTCGCGACCCCCTTGCCGCCCCGAAAACGCAGCCAGAGCGGGAACAGATGCCCCAGAAACGCGCCCAGCCCGGCCAGAGCCGGCAACTCCGCGACCGCAAGCGTCGGGCCGTAAAGAACGGCCGCATAGTGAGAGGCGACAAGAACGGGCAGGGTGCCTTTCAGCATATCAGCCAGCAGGGTTGCTGCGGCGAGACCGCGATGGCCGGTGCGCAGGACATTTGTCGCACCGATATTGCCCGAGCCCTGCTGACGAATATCACCAAGCCCGAAGGCTCTGGTGAGCAGCAGACCAAACGGAATGGAACCGGCCAGATAGCCGAGCAGGAACGTCAGAATGGAGCTGTTTGAAACCAGATCAATATGCATGCAGGCGCTTTCCCATGTGGCGGATAGGCGGACGAATTTCAAGAATAACCATAGAGTTCGCGTCCTGCAACAAATGTGCGCAGAATTCGCCCCC
>JALXEI010000295.1 GCA_027069645.1 Hyphomicrobiales bacterium | reverse complement strand
GGCGCTATAATTTCGACATCCTGCGCTATGAGTACTTCCGCAACCAGACGGCTGAATTTGAAAGCCTCATCAGCCATGCCTATGACCTGCGCGAGGAATTCATCTCGCGCGACTGGGCAACAAAATCCAATATCAAACAGTTCAAATCCGGTCAGATGATCCGCGAGGTTCTGCCGGACAAAAGCCCGTCCGGAGCCCAGGGCTTTTTCATCAATCTGCGTCGCGACAAGTTCAGGGATATCAGGGTTCGCGAGGCCATTGGTCTTGCCTTTGATTTCGAATGGACCAACCGGAACCTGTTTTACGGGGCCTACAAACGCACCGAAAGCTTTTTCGAAAATTCGGATATGAAAGCCCGGGGAAAACCGACACCGGAAGAGCTGGCCCTGCTTGAACCTTACAGAAACGAGCTGCCAAAACAGGTGTTCGGTCTGCCGGTATCTCCGCCGAAAACGGACGGCTCGGGCAAGGACCGCAAATTCCTGCGCCGCGCCCTGCGCCTGTTGCGCAAGGCGGGCTGGACTGTTTCACGAGACAAAAAGCGCCGGAAGCCGGTCCTGCGCAACAAAAAGGGCGAGGAATTTACCATCGAGTTTCTGACCTTTACCAGCGCCTTCGAGCGCATCATTGCCCCTTATATCCGCAATCTCGCCATATTGGGGATCCGGGCCAATATCCGCCAGGTGGACAGTTCGCAATATGAACGCCGCCTCAAGGACTATGATTTCGACATCACCACCAGCCGCTTCGTTCTGGGGCTGACGCCGGGCGTTGCCATGCGCACCTACTGGTCGTCCCGCAGCGCGGACACAAAAGGCAGTCGCAACCTGTCCGGCATCAAAAGCCGGGCCGTTGACGGCCTGATCGAAAAAATGATCGGCGCCAGAAGCCGCAAGCAACTGGTGGTTGCCGCCCGGGCCCTGGACCGGGTCTTGCGCGCCGGGCACTACTGGGTTCCGCAATGGTATTATCCTTTTCATCGCATGGCCTACTGGAACAAGTTTGGCCGACCGAAAATCAAGCCTCCCTATGACCGTGCCATTATTGATACCTGGTGGGTTGATCGGGAAAAAGAGGCCAAACTCGCAAGGAAATAGCCATAGTTGTCGATCTGCTCTTGCCAGAGACCGTCCGAATGTCAGATAAATAACGAGGTTCGGGGAATACGGGCTGATACAGACAAAAAAGAAATCGGGATTTCATGGGCACCTATATATTACGACGACTTTTGCTGATGATCCCCACCATGTTCGGGATTATGGCTGTGAGCTTTGCCATCATCCAGTTCGCCCCCGGGGGGCCTGTTGAACAGATGATCGCACAACTGACCGGGACCAATGTCGATGCCACAGCACGCATCGGCGGTGGCGGAAGTGATTTCGGTTCGGCGCAACAGGGGGGTGAAGGCAGCAGTGCCGGCAAATATCGCGGCTCGCAGGGGCTCGACCCCGAATTCATCAAACAGCTTGAAAAACAGTTCGGCTTCGACAAGCCGTGGTACGAACGTTTTGGCAAAATGCTGTGGAACTATATCCGCTTTGATTTTGGCCAGAGCTATTTTCGCGATGTATCAGTGATTTCTCTGATTGCCGAAAAGCTGCCGGTATCCATCTCTCTGGGCCTGTGGATGACGCTGATCTCCTATGGAATCTCCATCCCTCTGGGCATCCGCAAAGCGGTAAATGAAGGCAGCAAATTCGATGTCTGGACTTCCACCGCCATCGTCATCGGCTATGCCATACCCGGATTTCTGTTCGCCGTGTTTCTCATTATCCTGTTCGCCGGTGGCAGTTTCTACCACTGGTTCCCGTCAAGAGGGCTGACCTCCGACAACTGGGAACAGCTTTCCCTGCTTGGCAAGGTTGGTGACTATTTCTGGCATCTGGTCCTCCCCATAACCGCCATGTCGCTTTCATCCTTTGCCACCACCACCTTTTTGACCAAAAACAGCTTCCTTGACGAAATCAGGAAACAGTATGTCGTCACCGCGAGAGCCAAGGGGCTGACCGAAAAACGGGTGCTTTATGGTCATGTATTCCGTAATGCCATGCTGATCATCATCGCCGGTTTCCCTGGCGCCTTTGTTGCCGCCTTTTTTACCGGCTCGCTGCTCATCGAAAAAATCTTCTCGCTCGACGGCCTCGGTCTTTTGTCTTTCAAAAGCATTGTTGATCGTGACTATCCGGTGGTTTTTGCCAATCTTTACATTTTCTCCCTGATCGGTATTATCGTCGGTCTGATCTCGGACCTGACCTATACCTGGGTTGACCCGCGCATTGATTTTGAAAGCCGGGAGGTCTGATCATATGGAGCAGTATTCCGGCAAATTGACCCGCCATACCGATCAGGATCGGAAGAAAACAGGTCTGGCGCGATTTGGGCTGCCTTTCAAACTATCCCCCATCAATGAACGTCGCTGGAATGCTTTCAGGGCCAACCGGCGCGGTTACTGGAGTTTATGGATTTTCCTCGCCCTGTTTGTTCTCTCGCTGTTTTCCGAATTCATCGCCAATGACAAACCCTATCTGCTCAAATATAAAGGCGAGTTGTATTTTCCCATCTTCAAAACCTATGTGGAAACCGATTTTGGCGGCCTGTTTGCCACTGAAGCCGATTATACCGACGAGGTTCTGGAATGTCTGGTGCGCACGAACGGCTCTGAAAAATGCGAAGATGATGTCCATACCGGAGATATTATCGGGGATTCGCCCGGCTGGATGATCTGGCCGCCCATCCGCTACAGCTATGATACCATCAATCTGAACACACCCCACTACAAGCCGCAGGGAGAGGACTGTTCGCGCAGCAGTTTCCCCGACCCGCCCCCCTGGGCCGCCAGCACCCCGCTGTGCAAGGCAGACAGCAAAAAACTTGAACGCTTTCATCTCTTTGGCAATACAAACTGGCTGGGAACAGATGACCAGGGACGCGATGTGGTTGCGCGGGTCATTTACGGCTTTCGCACTTCCATTCTGTTTGGTCTCGCCCTGACCCTTTTTTCTTCCGTCATCGGCATTGCAGCGGGCGCCGTACAGGGCTATTTTGGCGGCTGGACAGACCTGATTTTCCAGCGCTTCATCGAAATCTGGAATTCCATACCGACCCTTTATCTTCTCATCATTGTCGCCTCTGTCATCGAGCCCGGTTTCTGGATATTGCTGGGTATCCTGCTGCTGTTCTCCTGGGTGGCTCTTGTCGGGGTTGTCCGCGCCGAATTCCTGCGCGGGCGCAATCTGGAATATGTCCGCGCGGCGCGGGCAATGGGCCTGTCGTCCCCGAAAATCATGTGGAAACATCTGCTACCCAATGCAATGGTCGCAACACTCACCTTCATGCCGTTCATTCTCAACGGCTCCATTACCACACTCACCTCACTCGATTTCCTCGGCTTTGGCCTGCCACCTGGAAGCCCGTCACTTGGTGAACTGCTCAAACAGGGTACAGACAATATCCAGGCGCCCTGGCTGGGACTGACGGCCTTTTTCGTCATTGCCATCATGCTCAGTCTTCTGATATTTGTTGGTGAAGCGGTGCGTGATGCCCTTGATCCCCGAAAAACATTTGAGTAGAGCCGGTCATTCGTGATGGATAAATCAGATACAAGGATTCCGCTCTCCTGTTTTATTGTGGCCTGC
>JALXEI010000294.1 GCA_027069645.1 Hyphomicrobiales bacterium | reverse complement strand
AGCTGATAGAGCGGCTGGGGGAAATGGGCCACCGGCTGACGCTGGCCAATCGCCGCGCGATGGAACAAAGGCGCAATCAGTTGCTGGCCGCGTCGCGGGGCCTGCCGCGCCTGTCCGATCTTCTCGCCCTGCCCCGTCAGCGCGTCGATGAGATGAGCCGTCGCCTGTCAGGGGGGCTTTTGACACTTGTGCGCGAAAAACGCTCCCGCCTGTCACGCCTGCATCTCTCCGCGCAAATGCTGAAGCTGCGGCAAAAACAGGGGCGCGAGCGGCTAGAGACGCTAGAAGCCCGCCGTCAACGCGCCTTCTTGACCCTCATTGAACGAAAGCGCTCGGCTCTTTCGGGGCAAGCCAAACTGCTGACCTCGCTAAGCCATAAATCCGTACTGGAGCGCGGCTTTGCCCTTTTGCGCGATGAAGATGGCACCATGATCCGCTCGGCCGGTGCCCTTACCGTCGGGAAGCTTGTGGAAATCGAAATGCATGACGGGCGGGCGGGCGGACGCATTGAGGAACAGCATGGCAATAACGCCGCTCGCAAGAACAAACCTGCTCAGGCAAAACCCGGAACCGGAAAAAAGTCGAGCACAAAAAAGACGACCGCTACTGCGCCAAAACCGAAATTCGATCCGGGCGGCCAGGGCTCCCTGTTTTGATTCCGCACGGCAAAAACCCGCCTCTTGTCTCCTGGTCCGGTTCGTTAATCTCCTCGCTCCCCGGATCACCGCTTGTCGCTTGTCCGGAAAGCGGAAAGGCAGGTGCGGAAAAAACCGGGCCTCTAATGTTCTTGCTATAATGTCCTCGCCGAACAGGCCGCCTGCGCAGCGAGCGGCAAAGGGCCAGCCCTTTGCAAACCCGGTTTGTTGGAGGAATGGTGAAGATTGACGGTCGGGGTTTGTAAAAAACGTCTGTCAGGAGGACGGTCCCCACCGTCACCGTCACAAACTATCGCCAAACAACAATCCCAAACTCAAAATCATCGAATAACAAAAGCCTAAAATACCTGCCAGCTCCATCGACAGCGAGCGCCCTCGCTTTTGCTTTTTCAGTTGAACCAGATAGATATAATTCAGGATCAGGGACATTATGGCCGGAAAAAATATGGCACATGTCATCACCAGCGATCTTGGAAAAGAATACAGACAGAAAATCCCCGCTCCCGTGCAAGTGCTTCCCGCCAACAGAACCGAGACCATCGCGATCAGGGCGACAAGCGACAGAGTTGAAAAAAAATAATATACCTCCCTGCGTTTCACCACCTTCATCTCATTTCCTGCGAACTCCAACAAACAGGTTCTGCAAACCCGCCTCAAACCTTCAAACAGCAATGTAGCACGAACGCGGACGCAAAGTATGCGGAACCACGCCTCAGGCCCCCCTGTTGCCCGACTGTCACAGGTCTGATGATTTGCAGGACAACACCTGTCTTTTGTTTCCCGTCCGGCCTATTATCCCAAGTGGTTTTACAGGGGGAGATATGAGCATTTTGTTGGAGAGTCTTTATTTGTGGTGCAACCGTGGAAAGAGGGCCGTGCCGTTGCCTGGTGTCTTTGCGCTTGCTGTGCTGCTGGCGAGTTGCGGGGCGACGAACCATCTTTCCAACAGGGTCAGAAATGATCTGCGGATCGGTAAAATCTCGGTCCTTGTCGGCAAGGAGGCCTGGGGACTGAAAAACGCACTCCCGCCCGACGCGCTCAAACAAAATCTGAGCCGCGCCATCAGGGAAAAAACCGCAGTGTTTCAGGGGCACTCCACCGTCGATATCCGGATCAGTATCAGCAACTATTATATCCCGAGCGTTGCCGCCTCCGTGCTGATCGGCATGACACCCTATATCGGCAGTACGATTACGCTTGTGGATGCCCGAACAGGCAAGCCCGTTGGCGAGCCGCAAAATTTCAATATCAGCGTCAATGATTTCGATGGTGGCAACTGGGCCGTGGCTTCCCCTTACAAAACCAAATTTGACCGAAAATATCCGATGATGATCGGCCTTTACGCTCGCAAGCTGACCAAGTGGCTGGGAAAATCACACGGCCACTGACCTGCAACCGGTTCTCAGACGCGAGAGAAAACCAGCCTGACCGCAAGAAGTCCGGCAATGAGAGACACCATTCCGGCTGACTCCAGCATTATGACGGGTATCATGCCCGCAATCCGGCCATTTTCATCCGCTGCCAGCCCGCCAAACAAAAATACGACAAACAAAAAAGCCACGCCCCCCGCCCCGACAAACAGGGCCAGAGACAAAGTCCCCGCTGGCAACTTCAACGTCCTGAGTAAAATCCATCCGGACAGAGTATAAAGGGAAAGAAGCGGCAGCAATAACAACAATGAAAACAACGGCCCCACGCCCTGTTCCTCTTCAAAGGCAACGCCTGCAAAAAAATCATCGACGGCAATATCAGGGGCCGGAGCCCCACATAACTTTATTGTGAAATGCATTTTACACCATTTTGGCCCTCATACCCACCCAAGACAGACCATCCGGTTTGCGCGTGGCGGGAAAATGTGTTAGGTCCCTCTTCACATTGGCGCCCGCCTGTTTGTTTGGCCCCTGACAAGAGGTATACCCATGCCCTCACAATCCGCCTGCTCTCTTTCTCCCGCGCGAGATTTCACCGCAGCGCCGCCAAAAGCCGTCTTGCTCACCGGAACGGATGTGGAAGAAAAGCGGCGTGAGATCCTTGATTGTTTCCATGCCACCTTTTCGCAATATGAAAGCCTGTTTGAATGTCTGGCCAACGACGAAGCCTTTTTCGCCCGCGCCAACCCCTTGCGCCATCCACTGATTTTCTACTATGGCCACACCGCCTGCTTTTTCATCAACAAGCTCAATGTCGCCCGCTTCATCGACCGGCGCATTGACCCCGACCTTGAAAGCATGTTGGCGATTGGCGTTGATGAAATGTCGTGGGATGATCTGAACGAAAAACATTATGACTGGCCCACGGTCGATGAAGTGCGCACCTATCGCGACAAAACACGCGAGATTGTCGATCAGTTCATCCGCCATTGCGATTTCTCCCTGCCGATTGACTGGGACAGCCCCATGTGGGTTATTTTGATGGGCATCGAGCATGAACGCATTCATCTGGAAACCAGTTCGGTTCTGATGCGCGAATTGCCGCTTGCGCGCTTGAAACCACATCCGCTCTGGGGCCAATTCTGCCCCGATCAGGGCGACGCGCCGGAAAACGAGCTGCTGCCGGTTGCAGGGGGCAAGCTGGTGCTGGGCAAGGACAAAAGCCACGGGCTTTATGGCTGGGACAATGAATATGGCCGCTTTGAAACGCGGGTCAAACCCTTCAAAGCGAGCAAATATCTGGTCTCCAATGGCGAATATCTGCGCTTTGTCGAGGATCAGGGTTATGAAAAAAAACAATACTGGACAAAAGAAGGCTGGTCCTGGGTGCAGTTCAAAAAGGCCCGTCATCCCGTCTTTTGGGTGAGGTCGGGCGAAAACTGGTACTATCGCGCCCTGCTCGCGGAAATCCCTATGCCGTGGGACTGGCCCGTCGATGTCAACCAGTTGGAAGCCGCCGCCTTTTGCCGCTGGAAGAGCGAACAGACCGGCAAGTCTCTGCGTCTGCCGACCGAAGCAGAATGGCGGCAATTGCGCTTGCTGCACAGGGACGATCTGC
>JALXEI010000293.1 GCA_027069645.1 Hyphomicrobiales bacterium | reverse complement strand
GTATTTTGTTGCCCAGTCGCGCGAGATGAATTCCTCGCGCAGGTCATAGGCATGGCTGATGAGGCTTTCAAATTCAGCCGTCTGGTTGCGGAAGTACTCATAGCGCAGGATGTCGAAATTATAGCGCCCGACATTGACCGGCAGGTCTTTGGCCCAGTAGTCCTTGCGGCGCTCATAGGTGATCTGGCGCCCCTGGTCCCATGATTTTATCCTGTACGGGCCGGAGCCAGTGGGAGGGGTGAGAGAGGTTTTGGTAAAATCGTGTTTTTTGTACCAGGCCGCCGACAATATCGGCAGCGTGGCGACGATACGTGGCAGGTCGCGCACCTGTTCGCCGGTGAAGGAATAACGTATCGTCAGCGGATCAATGACTTCCACCTTTGTGACATCGCGCAGCAGGATTTTGTAGGACGGATGTCCCTTGCTTTTCAACAGATCGAAGGACGCCTTGACATCTGATGCCGTCACCGGGGTGTTGTCGGTAAACCGGGCTTCCTTGCGCAGATGGAAGGTGACGGATTTTTTGTCATCGGCAAGTTGTGCGCTTTTTGCCACCAGACCATAGACCGCATCGGGTTCATCCATCGCCCGCACCATCAGGCTGTCAAACAGGAAACCCAGCCCCTGGGCTGCATCCCCCTTGAGGATAAAGGCATTGAAACTGTTGAAGGTGGTCAGACCGGCAGTCCCGATCATCGAAAGGCTGCCGCCCTTTGGCGCATCGGGGTTGACATAGTCAAAATGCTTGAAGTCGGGACCATATTTCAGCTCGCCAAAGGCCGACAATCCATGCGTTTCCGGCATGGCAAATGCCCCTCTTGCGGGCTGCAAAGCGGCAATGATGGCCAGCGCGAAGAACAAAAAACGAGGGCATTTGATCATTTTCAAGTTTCAGACCTCCTCCGGTCAGCCACCGGTTTTTTCGAGTGTTTCGGCGGCCTTTTTGTCGATCCACCATGTGGCGACAAAGCCGATATCCTGGGTGGGCAGGGTTGCAGGCTGACCGAATTTGTTCCAGTAGGCGATGCGTTCATAGGGGGCATACCATTGCGGCACCACAAAATGATGCCAGAGCAGAACGCGATCCAGTGCTTTTGTTGCGGCAACGAGGTCGGCACGGTTTTTGGCAAAGATGACTTCATCAATGAGCTTGTCGATCCCCTTGTCCCTTATGCCGATGAGATTGCTGGAACCCGGCTTGTCTGCGGCGGCAGAGCCCCAGAAATTGCGTTGTTCATTGCCCGGTGACTGTGACTGGCGGAAAGTGGCAATGATGATGTCAAAGTCAAATTCACGCATCCTTCGGGTATATTGCGAGGTATCGACCTGGCGCACACTTGCTCTTATTCCCAGTCGGCGCAGATTTTTCAGATAGGGGAGGACAATGCGTTCGAAAGAGGGCTGCACCAGCAAAAACTCGGCGCGCAACTGTTCTCCGGTTTTGATGTTGACACGGACACCGTTTTTGATTTTCCAGCCGGCCTCATTCAGCAGCCTCGCGGCCTTGCGCAGATTGTGGCGCATGTCATGCCGTGTTTTGTTGACCGGTACCTTGTATTCTGTGGTGAAGACTTCCGGTGGGACAAGATTTTTCACCTTGTTGAGAATTTCCAGCTCGCGGCCCTTCGGCAGACCGGAACAGGCCAGTTCGGTATTTTCAAAATAGCTGCTGACGCGCTTGTACTGGCCATAAAAGAGATTTTTGTTGGCCCATTCGAAGTTGAACGCCAGATTAAACGCCTGACGTACCCGCTTGTCTCTGAAACGCGACCTTCTGGTATTGAAAACAAAGGCTTGCATGGGCTGTGATTTGTTCAGTCTGATCTGCTGTTTCCGGACGAGGGCCTTGCGAAAAGCCGGGAAATCATAGGCGGTTGCCCATTTTTTCGAACTGTTTTCGGCGCGAAAATCCAGTTGACCACTTTTGAAAGCTTCCAGTGCCGCCGTATCATTGCGGAAATAGATATAGCGAATGCTGTCGAAATTGTACCGGCCGACATTTTCCGGCAGGTCACGCCCCCAGTAATCCTTTACGCGCTCATAGGTGATACTGGCGCCGCGTTTCATCTTCGCTATTTTATAGGGGCCGGAGCCAAGCGGCGGGGCCATTGTACTTTTTGAGGGATCCCGCGGCACATAGTGGGCGTCTGTGTCTTCCCAGTAATGTTTGGGCAAAATGGACAGATCCCCCATGATCTGCGGCATTTCCCGATTATTCTTAACGTTGAAATAAAAGGTTACCTGAAGAGGGCCGGTCTTTTTCGCCCTGACGACGTTTTTGTAGTAAAATTTGTAGAACGGATGCAGTTTCGTAAAAGTGTTGAAGCTGAAAATGACATCCTCCACCGTAACCGGCTTGCCATCGTGCCAGCGGGCCGTTTCACGCAGTTTGAAGGTAACCGAGGAATAGTCTTTGGGATAGCTGACCCACTCGCACAAAAGGCAATAGCTGGTGGAAGGCTGGTCAAGGCTCTGATCCATGAGACTGTCATAGATGAGACCGATACCGCTGGGCGTGACGCCCTTGCCATTAAAGATATTCAGCGTGTCAAAACTGCCCTGTGCCCCGAGCCGGATATTTCCGCCTTTGGGGGCGTCGGGGTTGACATAGTTGAAATGTTTGAAGCCAGGCGGGTAGGACGGTTTGCCGATCAGCGACAGGGCATGTTTGCGGGGCAGGGAAGGGATGGCAGGAGTAGTAATGGAAGCGGGTGTAATCCTTCCGGCCTTTACCGGCAGGGCATCCGTACCCGATTTGCCGCTTTCGGGATGAGCGAACACAGGGCGCGATTGTATACTCATAACACCGGCCAGAACGAGACAGGCAATTCCCGATACTGCCAGGCGCTTGCCATTTGTTTGTGTCAATGTTTTTTCCCTTTCCCGTGTGAAAATCATCTGACCGGCCGGGGCTGACACTAGTATTGTGGCAGTGGAACCGGCTGGTCGGCATTGGTGCGTAGCCAGGCGATCAGATTGAGCAGGTCCTTCCGCTTGCGGATACCCGCAAAAGCCATTTTTGTTTTGGGCACTACCTTTTTGGGCTTTTGCAAAAACTCTCCCAGATTGTCATAGGACCATTTACCAGCCTTTTCAGCATATCTTTTCATGGCCGGTGAGTATTTAAACCCTGCTCTGGTGGCTATTTTACGGCCAATAACACCATAAAGGGCCGGACCAACCTTGTTCTGACGTTTTTTTGACAAATCATGGCAGGCTATGCACTTTTTGGCAACTTTGGCTCCCTTTTTCGGATTGGCTTGCGCCAGCAATTGTGCCAGTCGGGCAGGTGCCGCGGTTGTTTGGACGCTCTGCTGTCCGCCTTGTGCGGATTTGTCTGTTGCCGGTTGCGTGCCACCGGTATTTTTGTCGGTCGGGGCCGGGGTGTCGGGATGACTGTTGCGCGCAACCGAATCTTCGGTTGTGGAAGGGGTCTCGCGGGGAGCGGTATGAGCCTGCATTGTTCCCGCCTGATGGCTACCGGCAGTTTGATCAATCCTGTTGACAAGGGCTGACAGGGCAAACAGAAACAGGATTGAAAACCCGGTCGCTGCGGCAAACATGGACAGGAAGACTTCGAATTTGGAAGGGGCTGCGTGTTGCTTTGTCATTTGTTTCCGGCTCCCGGTTGCTTGACAGGTGTGGTT
>JALXEI010000292.1 GCA_027069645.1 Hyphomicrobiales bacterium | reverse complement strand
ATACAAGCTTTCAATAAACACAGTTGCCAGGGGCCGCAAAAAAAGAACAGGTTGAGAAATCGAACAAAAACAAATGCATATCACTAGTGGACCTGGACCCCGGCTCTGCGCTATCGCTTGTCCGGGGAGCAGAACCCGAGCGAAATACAAGGGTAAGACTTTTTGTGGTTTGGTATAATACCAGACAACATAATGATTGATCTTTGTATTTTGTCCGGGTTGTTAAAGTATCCCGCTCCCCGGCCAACTGGTGTTTCAGAGATAGCGAAAAAAAAGAGATCCGGCCCTCGGAAACCGGATCTCTTTTCTTTATTACGTCCTCCCCGCATTATGAGATTTCGGGGAGGATTTTGTGGCCTGCATATAACCGGCAAACCGTAGGAGTAATCTGCCTGTCATTTGTGCTGCGCCTGTTCAACGCCTCTTGAGAGTTGAAATGAAGCTTTTTGAAACCTGTTCTTTTCCTGCTTCGTAAGGTGCTTGTCGTTGGTCTGTGTGTGGTCTGTGGTATATTGTTGTTCTGTGAAATGTTGTGAGCAATCAAATCATCCGGCAAGGGGTGAAAAAGCAAGAGCCACCGGAACCGCAATAAAGCCGCTTGCCATAAGCAGTGATACCAGTGTCATCTGAAATTCGTTCATCTGTTCATCCCCTTTGAAAACCCTGTACAATTAACCGTAAAACCGGTTTGGAACCGTACATTTTGTTGCCTTGCCGCCTCAACAGCGGCGATGAACATAACCTGACACCGATTCGTGATCTCAGCAGGGCACAAATGTGGCAACTTAAAGAAGGGTTAACGGCGCCCCGGTCGTCATTCACGACCGGTCTGTCATCTACTCGCCCGGCTGTATTTTGCCAGAAAGCAGGAAATTGAACACGCCTCGCCCTATACGGGCCAGATCGCTGCCGATCCCCAGCAGCGAGGGGACAAGGATCAGCACCAGTATGGTGGCCGTAAGCAATCCGAAAACCATCGTAACGGCCATGGGAATGAGGAAAGCTGCCTGACGCGAGGTCTCGAACATCAACGGTACGAGACCGACAATGGTTGTCAACGAAGTCAGCACCACCGCACGCAAACGGTCCCTTGCCGCCCCGGTTGCCGCCATCATCATGTTCTGGCCGCGATCAAGCCGCTCCTTGGCCGTGGCCACCAGAATGATGCTGTCATTGACAAGAATACCCGACAGCCCCAGCAGCCCCACCATGCTGATCATGGTGAGACTGATGCCCATGATCATATGCCCGTAGACGGCACCGACAAGCCCGAAAGGAATAATGGCCATCACCGCCAGCGGCTTGAAATAGTTCCCGAATACCCAGGCCAGAATAATATAGATCAGCGCCAGAGCCACAAGGGCTCCCTTTTTCATATCGGCAAAATTCTGTCGTCTTTCCTTTGCCGCCCCGGAATAGCGATAACGCACGCCATAGTCAGCCATGATCTGCGGCATGACCTCATTGTCGAGCTGTTCCACAAGCTCCGGCACTTCCATCTGATCGGAATCAAGATCCGCCGTTACCGATACAATACGCTGCCCGTCTTCATGTTTGATGAGGGAAAAACCGGCCTTTTCGGTAATGGAGACAATTTGTGTCAGGGGTACTCTGCTGCCATCCGGACTGCGCAGGAAAAGGCGCTCCAGAACACCAAGGCCGCGGGTCTGTTGCTGACGCCTGACCCTTACGGTGATCTCCTCATCCCCCCTTGCAAAACGCAGCGCCACGGCCCCCTGGAACGCATTGCGCACCTGGGAGCCGACATTTTCGGCGCTGAAACCAAGCGCCCGCCCCCGGGGTGTCAGTTGCAGAACCAGCTCGGGTTTGCCATAAGGCAGATCATCCTCGACAGCCGAAACCCCCGGATAACCGGCAAGGATCGGTTTCAGGGCCTCGGCCGCTTTTTTCATCTGACGAACAGAACCGCCGAGCAACTGGATATGCACATCCTTGCCGCCTGGCCCATGACGACGGGCCGACAGGGTGAGGTGCTCAATGCCGGCAATCTGCGGCTTTGATTTTCGCCATGCGCGAATAAAGTGATATGCTGTCAGATCCCTTGCAACCAACTCCTCTTTACCGGTCAGCCTGTGCCAATAACGTTCGAACCGCCCTCCTTGCGAACGCTGCTCGCTGCTCGTCAGTTGCACCTCTATTTCGGCCAGATTGTCGCCGCGGTCACGCCCGCTCGACCCGGTTGTTGTAAAACTCGATACAATAAAAACACCCTTTTTACCGGCGATCGCCTGTTCGGTTTCATAGAGCGATCTGTCCAGCCGTTTCAGTGCCCGTATCTGCTGCGCGCGCGGTGTCCCCACGGCAAACTCGATACTCATGCGCAACTGTTCGGGAGGCGGTGAGGGAAAGCGGCGCACATGAATATGACCACCGGCCATCAGCCCGATCACCACAAACAGGGAAATCAGCGAAACCGAAACAGTCGTGTAACGCCATTCATAGGAAATCGTGGCGAGGCGCCTGAACGGCCCCTGCCTGAACCTGTCGAAGCCCTCGTCGAACCACTGGCGAAACCGGCCTGGCTGTTTTTGTATCTTTCCAAAGCCGTGTCGCAAATGTCCTGGCAGGATGAAAAAACATTCAACAAGGCTGGCAATCAGAACCGCCAGCACGACTGTGGGCATCGTGCCCATAATATCGCCGAGCCGACCGGTAATCAGAGTCATGGGCAGAAAACTGGCCATTGTGGTCAACGTTGCCGCCGATACCGGTGTCAGCATATGCCCGGCCCCGCGGATGGAGGCCTCAAGGCGACTGTCCCCGAGGGCCTGACGGGTCGCGGTGTGCTCTCCCACCACAATGGCATCATCGACGATAATACCCAGCATCATGATCAGCGCAAACATTGACACCATATTGATGCTCTGACCGGTAAAATACATCACCGCAAAGGTCGCCATCAGCGCCACCGGAATCCCGGCAGCCACCCAGAAGGCAATACGGGCATTCAAAAACAGGAAGAGAATGAGCAGGACCAGCACAAGCCCCTGAATACCGTTTTTGACCAGAATGTTGAGGCGGTCGACGACATGATCACCGCGCACATTGTAAAGCTGTACCTTCAGATTGGGCGGCAAGGTCGGTTGCACCTTTGCGAGATAGTTGCGCAATATTTCCAGAGACCGCAGCGTATCCGCCTTGAGACTGCGGCGGATACGAAGTTCAATGGCCGGTTGTCCGTTTTTCAGCCCCATCCGGCTATCCTCATCATAGCGTTCGACAATCGTGGCAATATCGCGCAGCAACACCTTGTTGCCATTCCGATCGGCTTTCACCTCGATGAGTCCTATTGTTTCAGGTGTTTTGCGTTCTGCAAGGGAACGCAACTGGCGTTCCAGCGGGCCTTTCAAAATACCCGAGGGCAGATCGCGACTGTCATCGCGGATTCTTTTGGCAATATCCCCCGGTGTCAGGCCCAGGCGGCGCAAATCCCGATCATGCACACGAACATCGATTTCCGGATCCCGCATGCCGACAAAGTCAACCTTGTCAATTCCCGCCGCCAGCAAACCGTCACGAATGCGTTTGGCGAAATTGCGGATGGCCCGTTCATCGTAAGGGCCGGAAACAGAGAGATTGGCGACGCGATCATACCGCTGGAGGCGCCGGATTACCGGCGTTTCGGCTTCCTCGGGC
>JALXEI010000291.1 GCA_027069645.1 Hyphomicrobiales bacterium | reverse complement strand
TTTTGCGCAAACTCTCGCTGCCCGACATCTCCGCCAACATCGGATAGCTGGCCGATCGACTGGCAACCCGCGAGAGACAGGCCAAATCCGGCAAGAAATATCAGGCGAACAATGTCCCGGTGCAACGGTACAGGCACGCTGCACTCTCCGGACGAATTCGCCGGGAGGCCCGATTCGAGCGGAATATTTGCATATTTCTTCATCGCGTCTGCCTGCCGTTTGAGAAGCAATCCCGATCGGTCCACGACCGAAAACAGCCTGATTCAAAACGCCCTGACGTTTTAAACCGGCCTTACGGACGCGACACACCCATCGGATTCTTCCTTTCTGCAAGGATGATCGATTTGAAAACGACTTGCAAGAACAAAGTTACATGATGTGTATGCGCCTCAACGTTGCCGGTCTGACGCACCGGCGAACAATAACATCCCGCGATATGGTGAGGAATTCCCGGCCAGGCCGTAAACCCGTAAACAGGATCGGGAATGGTGTCAAAAGCGCAAAAACACGAGGTTAAAATGATCGCCGCGCGTACTTTTGTACGTGCAAGATCACTTTGGCCGCGGATCGCAGCGCTTATGGCATCCTGCGGACAGGGCATATTTGCTCCCCCGCTGTGTTGCAGGTTCTTGAAAACCGGAAGGTTTCCTGCGAACTTGCGCCTTGCGGGAAAACAAACCTGCTCCTGCCATTTCGACCCTGTTTACGAGTTTATGGCCTAGTGACTGCCGCGATGAGGCAGCAGTCCCTCCCGCTGGGCTCTCTTTCGCAGCAGTTTGCGCTGACGGCGACGAGCCTCGCCTTTCTCGCGCGCCCTTTTTTCAGAGGGTTTTTCATAGAAATTGCGCAATTTCATTTCCCGAAATACGCCTTCACGCTGCATTTTCTTCTTCAGGGCCCGTAGCGCCTGATCAACATTGTTGTCTCTCACATGTACCAGCAAGTTAGCACATCCTCTTGGTTCACGTTGCCGGGCGGACCGGCAAGATTTGATTTTTAAGGAATTTCAAAAAGATAGCGGCGAATAAGGCCCGCGCCCATCCGCTTCTCAAAATCCGATCAGCACTCTATATCAAATTCGAGGGGGCGAGTCCAGAATCATTCCGCCTGCGGTCCGGGCTATTTCCCCTGGTTCCCCTTGCTGTCGGCGACAGGTATGACCGTTGCCGCAGCCCCCGCCTTCATTGAATGCCCCTTGAGTTTTGCAAGCAGGTTGGCAAGGAAACTGCCTTTGGCCTTTTCCTGCGCCTGTTTCCAGGCCAGGTTTGGACCACTGCCACGTCGGGGGTTGCGGGAGGGGGCCGGGATATCGCCAATGACACCATAACGCATGCGCGCAAGTCGGCCCGGGTCGCCCGCGGCCAGAACCGAGCGGCAGGCCACCGGCAGAGACGCAAGGGTCAGGGCGCGGCGTTTTTTGCGCTTTTTCCTTTTCACCGGTTTGACCGGTTTTTTGATCTTTTTCGGCTTCATCATGGCGAACCAGTGATCCAGAGGCTTGCCGCAACCATCGCCGGGAGGGGGAGCAGGCTGGCTCTTGCAGCCGCCCATGCCTTTGGGACATTTGAGCCGTACATGAAAATGATAGTGATGCCCCCACCAGGGGCGAACCCTGGAGAGCCAGCCACGCGAGGTCTTTTCCCGGTCGGCAAATTCGCACAGGGCTTTCTTGATCGCCGGATGAACGAAAATTCGCGCGACCTTGCTGTCCTGCGCGGCGCGGCGAATGAGACGGGCACGCGCATCGGACCATTTTTTCGGATCAACCGACAGGCCGCCTTTGGCCAGCATGGACACCGCCGCCCGCGTCTCACGTTCCTTGCGGCTTTGCACATGGTCGGGCATGGGCGTCAGCCAGATATCGGCGTCAAGGCCAAGCTGATGGGAGCGGTGTCCCGACAACATGGGGCCCCCGCGCGGCTGCGCCATATCACCGACCAGAAGGCCCGGCCAGCCATCTTTTTCCTTTGCCTCGCGCGCCAGTTTTTCAACGAATTTAACGAGGATGGGCAACCCCCAGTTGCGATTGCGCGAAGGCCGCATGGCCTGCCAGGCGGGACCGGTCCTGGGCAGCGCTACAGCCCCTGCCATGCATCCCCTTGTGTAAAAGCCAATGGCCCGCGGCTTCATTTTAGCCGGTCCAATCACATAGCCGAACAACTGCCGGGCCGGTCGCTGCTCCCGCGCATCGGCAACAAATGGCAGGACCAGGGTCAACAGCAATCCGGTGGTCAAAATACGAAAAAACATTACACAAGCCTCCGTCACCGAAGCTTTATAACCTGCAACCAGGGCAGAAATGAAACAATTTCTTTCTCCCGGGAAGGGAGGGCCTCAGATACCCGCGTCAGTTGGCCTGTAAGCCGGGTTCTGTACGAAGTCGCCTTCGTGATGGCCATTCATCTGGGACGCCTGTTGCCAGACGCCTCAAGCAACCAACCCGAATGTCCGGTGTGAAAACGCACCTGCCCGGCCTGAACCGGACGCGACATTCCTATTTGGTCTTGCTCCGGGTGGGGTTTACCCTGCCATTTCTGTTGCCAGAAACGCGGTGCGCTCTTGCCGCACCCTTTCACCCTTACCCCGAACGATAACCGCTCCACTCCCTTGCGGGAGTTTTCGAGCTGGTCCGTCAGGGCGGTTTGCTTTCTGTGGCACTTTCCCTGGGGTCGCCCCCGCCGGACGTTATCCGGCACCCTGTTTCCACGGAGCCCGGACTTTCCTCTGCCACCGGCGTTATCTCTCCTTGCGAAGGATGCAGACCGGCAACAGCGGCCATCCGGCCAACTGACACGATTTCCGATATCCGGGCCTGTCCACGGTATCAGGCAAAACGACCGCAAACACCAGACCCGGGCATTCATTTCTGTGGTGCAGGCTGCCCCTCTGCGACAGGCATTTCAGGCATTTTTTGCACCTTTATAATTGGCTTGCCCTCATCATCCCTGGCGCGCACCTTCAGAGGGCGCCCTTTAAAAACATTCTTGTGCAGATTTTCAACAAGACTGTTCAACACCTGAGCCGGGCCCACCGCATCGACAAGCCACAATATCTCGCCACTTTTCCATTCATCGGGGCGCAGTTTCAGGGGACCTTCCGTCGTTGCAGCCAGTTTCCGATCAACCTCCTCGGATACGCTGGCCCAGAAGGCTACAGCGATGGGGGCAGGAATACCATCCTCGCCCTTGCGGGCTTCGGCCAGTACAAATTGCTGGTTCATAACGACTGGCACGACCAGCCATTCGAGATCCGACAGGGAAAAATGCTTGTAGGTCGAAGAACGCATCAGGATACTGATAATCTCTCCAAAGGATGCCGCCACCATCTTCGCGCCAAGCGAGCGACGGGCGCGTTTTTGCTCTTCCGTCAACGGCTGACCTTTTCCATCCGTTTCCTGACCTCCTGCCGGGGCCGCCTCACCACCATCCCGAGGCGATGGCGCTGATGCCTGCGGTGTCGCTGCGGCCGGAGCTGCCGGAGCTGCCGGAGCTGCCGGAGTTGCCGGAGTTGCCGGAGCTGCCGGAGCTGCCGGAGCTGCCGGAGCTGCCGGAGCTGCCTCTTTTGGTGTTTCCGCACTGTCGGTTTTTTTATTGCGTCCGAATATCATTTATTTCTCCAGTGATTCAAAGTGAAATATGATCGTACTTTAACGCAAAACAGAG
>JALXEI010000290.1 GCA_027069645.1 Hyphomicrobiales bacterium | reverse complement strand
GGTTTGCCAGAAGCTGTCGAACTGCGTGACCAGGATAAGGAACATCATGAACAGCGCCCCCATCATGGCCTTGCCGAGAAAGGCAGCGGATTCCTTCTGGTCCTCGTCGGCACCGCGAAAACGGGTTGTAACATCGCCGGGCCAGTGCTGCTTGTTCAGCCATTGCTCAATCTGCGCAATCTTGCGGCTGGCCACCACACCATTTGTGACATTGGCCTTGACCATCATCATGTAGCGCCCGTCACGCCTCGTGATCGAGCTGACCTTTGGCTGCGCCTTGCGGGTGACGAAGTTGGACAGCGGCACCGGGCCGTATTTTGTCACCACGCGCAACTGATCAAGCTGGTCGAGATTGCGCTCGTTGCGGGGCATACGTACCCTGATGTCAATCTCGTCTTCCGCATCGTCGGGGCGATAGGTGCCGATCAAAAGACCGTTGGTGGCGAGCTGGATCATCGAGCCGACCGACAATATATCGGTGCCAAAGCGCGCCGCCTCGCGCCGGTCCACATCAAGCACCCATTCAATGCCGGGCAGGGGGGTGGTGTCCTCTATATCGCGTAAATCACCGGCCTCATGCTCGAAATAGCGGCGTATGCGCCTTGTCGCCTGTTCCACCTGCGCGCGATTGAGCCCGGAGACCTGCAAGCGAATATCCTTGCCGGTGGGCGGTCCTTCTTCCTTTTTACGCACCTCGATAACGAGGCCGGGAATGTCTCTGGTCTTCCGGCGAATTTCATCAAGTATAAGCTTGCCCTTGCGGCGCAGATTATAGTCGGCGGGTTCCAGAATAAGCTGACCGATCATGTCAACGGGACGGTCCTGTCCGGCCCCGTCGATTTTGTTGCCACCGACCTGCCCGACGATGGTAAAGACGGATTTGAGCCCCCCGACCGACAGGACACGCTGTTCCACCTGTTTGACCAGATCGAATTTTTCCCGTGCCGACATGTTGCCGCGTCCCGAGACAAAGACAAAGGCCTGTTCGGGTTCGGTATCGACAAACAGTTCCGTGCCGTTGTTCAGCTTGCCATAGCTCCAGAAAACCAGAACAACCACGGCAAGGCTGACCACGACAACGAGAAACGGTCGGGCAATGATTTTTTGCAAAAGGCGTATATAGATCCCGGCCAGACCACGTATGCGGGAAAAATCCACATGGGAGGTGCCCGCCAGTTGTGCCGCCGTTTCGGCTTCTTCGGCAGGAACATGATTGCGCCCGAAAAAACCGCCAAGGGCGGGCAGGAAGACCATCGCGGTGAGCAGCGAGGCCGAGAGCACGATAATAACGGTGAGCGGCAGAAAGGACATGAATTTACCCACCACGCCCGGCCAGAGCAACATGGGCAAAAAGGCAACCAGGGTTGTCGCCGTCGAGCTGACCACCGGCCAGAACATGCGCTTTGCCGCCAGAATATAGGCTTCCCGACGCTGCAATCCTTCCGCCACCTTGCGATCGGCATATTCAACAATGACAATGGCCGCATCGACAAGAATCCCGACGGTCAGAACCAGGCCGAACATGTGCATCATGTTGAGTGTCTGACCATCAAGACCGAGGATGAGAAAGCTGACCATGAACGAGGCCGGGATCGACAGCCCGACCAGAAGCGAGGAGCGCAGGCCAAGGGCGGCCACCACCACCACCATGACCAGGGCAATGGCGGTCATGATGGAGCTTTGCAGCGAACTCAGTATTTCAAACACCGAGCGGGACTGATCCAGAGCAAAATTGACCCTGATGGCCTTTGGCCAGTCTTTTGTAAAGGAGTCGACAACTTCACGAACCCGCAAGTTATTTTCAACAACATTGGCCCCGATGCGCTTGACCACCTGAATGGCAATGGAGGGTTTGCCGTTGAAGCGGGAATAATTGCTGCGATCCTTGAAGGTGCGCCTGATCTGTGCCACATCCTTCAAGGTGACAATACCGTCGGGGGTGGAAACAACGGGCAGGTTGTAAACATCTTCTGCGGTTTCAAAAAGGCCGGGCACCTTGATGTTGAAGCGGCCGCCCCCCGCCTTTCCCGTATCCATGAAACCGGCAGTGATGAGCTGATTGTTGCGGATCACCGCATCAACCAGTTGTTGCTGGGAAATTTTATAACTTTCAAGGCGTGTGCGGTCGATGATGACCTCCAGCAATTCCGGGCGATGACCGGCCAGATCGGCGCTGAGCACGGAGGGCAGAGCCTCGATCTGATCTTTCAGACGGCGGGCATGCTGATACAGGGTCCGTTCGGGGACATTGCCGGAAAGGACGACGGCAATGATCGGCACCAGGGAAAAGTTGATCTCGTTGACCACCGGCTCCTTGGCATCAACAGGCAGTTTCGAGCGCGCCTGGTCGACTTTTTCGCGCACATCGCGAGAGGCCTTGTCATGGTCAATGCCCGATTTGAATTCCAGTATGATGGCGGCATGGCCTGTCGAGCTTGTGGCGGTGATCTCTTTCAGCCCGTCGAGCCCGCGCAGTTCGGTTTCCATCGGCCGCACCAGCAGGCGCACCGCATCTTCGGGCGAAATGCCTTCCTGGGTGATGGAGACATAAAACACCGGCACGTCAATGTCGGGCTTTGATTCGCGCGGAATGGTGATATAGGTGAAAACGCCGGCCAGCACCATCACCACCATCATGGTCAGCACGGTGCGCGGGCGGCGCAATATCTGCTCAAGGATATTCATGTCAGGAGGCTCCCGTTCCGGCTTTTTTATGCGAAACCGCTGTTTCCATGCTGACCCCGACCTTCTGGCCATCAATGACATAGTCCTGGCCCACGGTGATGATCACGGTTTTTTCCGGCAAACCGGCGACCCATATCCCCTTTTGGCCCTGTTCGAGAATGTCAACCGGCAGGAATTTGACGATATTGCCGTCGGCGATGGTGCGCACACCAATGCGGCCTTCATCGTCAAGGGTGAGGAAGGCGGGGGAAATCAGATGCCCCTTCCGGGCTTTCAGCGGGATATAGATATCGGCGGTGACGCCGTTGCGGATGCGGCGCCGGTGATTGTCGACTTCCAGTTCAACGCGAAAGGTGCGGGTTTTGACATTTGCGGAAGGGGAAATGAAACGGATTTTGCCCTCGACATTTTCGCCGGTAACAAGTTTCGCCGTCCCGTGCTGGCCGATTTTCAACCGGTTGATATTGCGCTCGGAAACCTCTCCAACGACCAGAAGAGGGTGAAGCTTGACAAGCCTTGCACAACTCTTGCCGATACCGCCAGGTGTCAGATAATCTCCGACCTTTGCCGACTGGTCTTCGATAATGCCTGTGAAGGGGGCCCGTATATTCGTATAATCGAGATCAATTTTCGCCCGTTCCAGGGCCGCAACGGCACTGTCATAGGCGGCTTTTTTGGCGTTGACATTGAGTTTTGCTGAAAAGCCGTTTCTGGCCAGTCGGGAAGCGGCCCGCAGGTCAAGACGTGTCTGGACAACCAGCGCCTCGGCCTGCTGCAAGGTGGCCTTGCGCGCCCCTTCGTCGAGCTTGCATAAAATGCTGCCTTTTTCGACCGGATCACCCTTGTGGCCGAAAAGTTTTATCACCCGTCCGGAAGTTTCGGCCCGGACATCGACGGTGATATCTGCCTCGCTTCTGGCGCGGATATGCAGAATTTCCTTGCGGGGTCTGGCCCGGAACAGCCGGGCCCGAACGGTAAACAGT
>JALXEI010000289.1 GCA_027069645.1 Hyphomicrobiales bacterium | reverse complement strand
GGTGACTAGCCTGATATTACGTATACATACTAACATTCACCATATCTATTTGAGCATACTTAATTTTATTGTGAAATATGTAAAAACTACGTAGACCTCGAGGCTGTTCTTGTTGTAGCATGATTCACAGACGGGGAAGTTTTGTTAACAACCCGGACGAGCAGCCTGGTGTGTTCCCCCCATGACCTTCAAGTGCACCAGGCCAACTGTCTGAAAAACCGAAGATATCATGACGAACAAAAATATCATGACAAAGAACCGACTGGACAGATCTCCTATCCACCTGTTGCACCGTGTCGAGCAATATGCCGGTGACGTCTTTCACGAGGAAATGACACATGCCGGGCTGACGCCGCGGCAATATGCTGTGCTTTTGACTGTTTCTCAAAATGAGGGATTGTCGCAAACCTCTCTGGTGGACAAGACCGGGATCGATCGGTCGACACTGGCAGACATTATTCGCCGCATGCTGAAAAAAGGTCTTTTGCGTCGCAAGCGGACGCGGGAAGATGCGCGCGCCTATGCCGTACGCCTGACGGCAAAAGGCAAGGAAGCCCTGTCATCGGCCCTGCCTGCGGCTGTTTCCGCTGATGAGCGAATCCTCAAGGCCTTGCCGAAAAAGCAACGCGAGGAATTCCTGATGTCTCTTGTGCATATTATGGAAACGATCCGCAAACTGTCTGAAAAAGAGCAAAAGCGCGGTTAGGCCAGGCGTTCTTGCCGCTTCCGGATCGGCTCCATCGGTAAAAATAGCGGGTCGGAGTTCGCCTTGTTGCGGGATTCAGGGTGTGGTTGATTGCGATTCCCGACCCTTTGCGTTTCGGGGTTGTGGCCCGGGACCTCGCGGCGGCTTCTGGCAGTTCGGGCAATAAAATGTTGATCGTCCGGACAGAGGGAGGCGTTTTATTTTTCCCTTGCAATTCGGTCTCCGGCAGTTTTCTCCCTCTTTGCCATAAACAGCGAAACTGTGCTGAAAATAGCCCAGAGAGCCGTCTGTCAGGCGATGATCGCGCAGCGTTGAGCCGCCTTGTTCGATGGCTTCGTGTAAGACCGCGCGGATCGCCGTGCACAGTTTTTCGGCCTTTTTTACCGGTTTACCGTCCTTGCGCACCAGGGTCATGGCCTGGGTGACGGGGGAGAGGCGGGCGCGATACAAGGCTTCGCAGACATAGATATTGCCAAGTCCGGCGACGGTTTTCTGATCCAGCAGAAAAGATTTCAGCGGTTGTCGGCGTCCCGTCGCCCGGCGGGCCAGATGATCGGCATGGAAGCTGTTGCCCAGCGGTTCGGGACCGAGTTGGGCGAACAGCTTGTGATGCGCCAGTTCGCTTTCGGGCACAAGTGTCATAAAGCCGAAACGGCGGGGGTCGTTGTAGCGAATAACGGCGCCACTATCGAGGGTCAGCACAACATGGTCATGGGCGGGGTTCGGGCGCGATTTGTCTGCACCGGTGGTGTTCTCCTGTCCCGGCCTGTCAATGGTGATGCGGCCGCTCATGCCAAGGTGCATAACCAGAATCTCGCCACTGTCAACGGCAACCAGCAAATATTTGGCCCGCCTTGACAGGGTGCGGACAGTCCGGCCTTCAAGGCGTCTGGTGAAGTTTTCCGGAAAAGGGAAGCGCAGATCCGGGCGGTTTTGCGCAACCCGGGTGATCCGGGCGCCGGTCAATACCGGCTCAAGACCTCTTTTGACCGTTTCGACTTCCGGCAGTTCCGGCATGCGGGGATCCCTGTAATTCACTTTTGGACAATCTGTACCATAGCGTGCACCATGCGGCTGCGCTATGGTGACCGCGAAACGCCCTTGCAACTGTGAACAGGAATGAGCATGAATCGCACGGATACAAGCACCAGTTTTGGTTTTAAAAAGGTGGAACCCGAGCAGCGTCAGGGGCTTGTCAACGCCGTTTTTTCCAGCGTTGCCGACAAATATGACCTGATGAATGACCTCATGTCGGGCGGTATGCATCGTTTGTGGAAAAGTGCCTTTGTCAACTGGATGGCCCCGCCGAAAACATCTGCCGACTATCGACATCTCGACGTTGCCGGGGGCACGGGCGACATTGCCTTTCGTGTCTTGCAGGCATCAAAGGGCGGGACGCGCTCGGTCATTTGCGACATATCGGGGGAAATGCTGCGCGTTGGCGAAAAACGTGCCGGTGAAAACGGACTTCGCGACCGTGTGACTTTTGTGCAGGGCAATGCCGAAGCGCTGCCCTTTGCAGACAACAGTTTTGACGTTTATACAATCGCCTTTGGTATTCGCAATGTCACACACATTGATCAGGCGCTGCGCGAGGCAAGGCGCGTGCTGAAACGCGGCGGGCGTTTCATGTGCCTCGAATTTTCAAAGGTGGAGGTGCCTGTACTCGACAGGATCTATGATCTGTTTTCATTCAACGTCATCCCGGAGATGGGCAGGCTGACGACCGGTGATCGCGACTCGTATCAGTACCTGGTGGAAAGTATCCGCAAATTTCCTTCCCAGGATGATTTTGCTGCCATGATTGAAGAGGCCGGTTTCGAGCGGGTCGTTTATCGCAATCTGTCGGGAGGTATTGCCGCCATGCACTCCGGCTGGAAGATCTGAACAGGGATATTGCCTGATGGCCTCGCCTCGAAAAGTGATCAAGCTGGTGCATGCCGGTCTGACGATGATGCGCTACGGCGTGCCCATTCCGCCACCAGGTGTTGAAGCGCCGTTGTCGTTCAATATTCTCAAGATGCTGTCGGCCCCTTTGTGGTGGCGACCGTGGAAACAGCACAGGGGTATCGCCCCCGCTTTGACACGGCTGGGGCCAAGCTATGTCAAGCTGGGACAGTTCCTCGCCACACGCGATGATCTTGTCGGCGCGGAAATGGCGCGCGAATTGACAAAATTGCAGGATCGCCAGCCACCCTTTGCGATGAAAAAGGCCATTGCGGTGGTCGAAAAGGAACTGGGGGCACCCATTGACGAGCTGTTCGTTGAATTTGGCGAGCCCGTCGCGGCCGCGTCCATTGCCCAGGTTCACAAGGCCCGGGTGCGCGACGACAGGGGCGAGCGCGAGGTCGCCGTAAAAGTCCTGCGTCCGGGGATCGACAGGCGCTTTAAAAATGATCTTGGCACCTTTTATGAAGCGGCGCATCTGGCCGAACGGCTTGACCCGGCCACCAAACGTCTGAGACCGGTGGCGATTGTCGATACTCTGGCGAGTTCGGTGGCAATGGAGATGGACCTGCGCCTTGAAGCCGCGGCGATTTCCGAGATGGCTGAAAATATTGCCGGGGACAAGGGCTTTCGGGTTCCGGCCATTGACTGGACGCGGACCTCTCAAAAAGTTCTCACGACCGAGTGGATCGACGGCATTCCGTTGCATGATGTGGAAGCTGTGAAAGCGGCAGGGCATGACAGCAAGGTGCTGGGGACCCGTCTTGTGCAGTCTTTTCTGCGTCATGCCATGCGTGACGGTTTTTTTCATGCCGACATGCATCAGGGCAATCTGTTTATTGACAGGGCTGGCGATATTGTCGCTATTGATTTTGGCATTATGGGCCGCCTTGGCCCGCAGGAGCAGATCTATCTGGCGGAAATTCTCAACGGTTTTATTACCCGCGACTATTTGCGCTCGGCACAGATGCATATTGATGCCGGATATGTTCCGGACCATCATTCGGCAGCCGGTTTTGCCCAGGCTCTGCGGGCTGTGGGGGAGCCGATCCAGGGGCGCACCGCCGATGAAATTTCGATGGGCGGGCTGCTGGGGCAACTTTTTCACTATACCGAACTGTTTGACATGAAAACCCGTCCGGAACTGCTGATGCTGCAAAAGACAATGGTTGTGGTCGAAGGTGTTGCCCGGTCGCTCAATCCGCAACTCAATATGTGGACGACAGCGGAACCGGTGGTCAGTGACTGGATGCGCGAGACCCTGGGTGTTGCCGGCAAACTGCGCGAATTTCGTGATGAAACCGGCAAGCTGGGACAGATCGCCACCGGAATGCCGGAAATGCTGTTGAAACTCGGGCGGACAGTGGAAGTGCTGGGCAAGGCGACGAAAAACGGCGTTCGCCTTGATGAGGAAACGCTCGAAAAAATGGTTCTGTTCCGGCATGATAGCGGTCGTTCGGGAAGGTGGGCCCTGTGGACAGGGGCCCTGTCCCTGCTGGCCATTGCGGTTGCCTTACTTTTTCCCCTGTTGACCACTATATTGAATAATTAAGGTGCGTAACTTCCTGCCTGTCATTCGCGTATAACCAAGAGCTGAAGACAAAATTCATGATTAAAATCAATGCTCAAGGCATGACGCCCGGATTGCGGGCGGTGTGCATCGCCGGTTTTGCATCCCTGTCGCTTGCAGCCTGTGGAAGTGTCGGGGGCGGTACATCCCTGAAGAACAGCGCCAGCCTTGCACCGACAAAAAAAGCTGTTGCTTCATCGGTTGCTGTTGCGAGCGTTCGCAAAACGTACCCCTCCGGAGGGAATAGCGCGAAAATTGCGGATAGTGCCGGTAACAGGGCGGCGGCCGGCGTGCGCAAAACTGCCAGTGCCGCACAAACCGGGCGAGATGATGCCAACCCGGTTTATCGCAAGCTGCGAACAGCGGGCGCCAAAAAGATCAAAGCCGCCGCAAAAGCTTCAAAAAACGCGGGGGCTATGTCGTCCGGGCGCAAAAAAGTTTCTGCCGCAAAGCTGGCAAAAGTCAAAATTGTCCGGAAAACGGTGCGTAAGGCTCCGGAAAAACCCGCTGTGAAAACGGCAAGGGTACAAAAGGGCAAAACCAGGCAGTTGGCCCGGTCAAAAGCGAAGACTCCTGTTATGGCGGCCCCTGAAAAAGCCACCGACGCTGTTTCCGAACCGGCGTCATCTGCTGCGGTTGTTGCGGTACGCGAAGCGCCCGTTCCCGTGGTGCAAATGGTGCCCGCAAAAGCCATTCCGGTGCAGATCGTTCCGGAAAAGTCTCCCGAAGAGCTTATTGCCGATCTGAAAAGGCAGACGCGGCCCGAAATGCCGGAAGCGGGCAGGGTTGCCAAAGCGGATATTGCCGCACCTGTGACCCGATTCGGACAGATTGAACATCGTTTCTCCGGTCAGTAAGAATTTGCTTGATCGGACTCTTTTGCTGTCCTTTTATAAGGATCTGCAAGGCGCGGGTGATTCGCCTGGAGAGTTGTTGTCGGGACCGGCTTTTATGCAGGACATCAGCTTTCCGGCGGAGCAGACCAGGGCCGGATTTGACAATTCCGATGGTGACCGGTCCGAAAGGATGCGGGCACCCGACAGGATGCGGGGAATGCTTCATTGAAAAGGCTGGTATATTTATTTGTTACCGGTATGGCACTGATGTTCATGCTGTCGGGCTGTACGGTCAATTCTTCAGTTCTCGGGAACGGGATTGCCGGTATAGCAGGGGCGGGCGAGCCGTCTTCGACCGCTTCCATCGTACCACAAAATGACGAGGCTGCCGTTGTCGATTTGCCTGATGCCGGAAACCGGGCCAAAGGATCGCCATCAGGTGAACCGGTCACGCAATCCTCTTCAGATGCAGGTGCTGTCAATAGCGCCGGATATGATCAGGCCCGTGGCACAGTGGATGAGCAGGCTGATGAGCAGGATTTGCAAAGTCCGGAAGAGCTGCATCGACAGGAACTCGTCAATCGCGGCGATCTTCCCGAGGGTGCACCCTTGCCCGCGGGGCAATAGCCGAGGCAAACAGACAGAAAAGATTTTCCTCCCGCCTTCGTTCACCAAATGGTGAACGCGCCAGAAATATAACTGGCTGAAAAATCTGCTATAGTGCGACCGGCAGGGTGCAGGATTGCACCCCCTGGAATTCAACACAGACCCCGGGAAAAATCATGCAAAAGAAACCGATTATTGTGCTGATCTTTGCGGCACTGGCTATTACAACATTTTCAAATCGTGCGATAAGTGGCCGCAACAGTGAATATGAGCCCTTGTACTGGAACGGACCGGCCGGATATGGCGATTACAATATCCTGTTTGATGGCCCGGAAGAACCGGGCTTTCTGCATAAGATCATCAATCGCCCCTTTCAACGGGAAGCCCGTAAATGCAGGGTGTTGAGGAAGCGCTATTTGCGCACCGGGCACCGGAAATGGCTGCGCAAATACCGGATATGCCGCGTTGACAATTATTGATCCGGCGATGGTTGCATTGTAGCGGCCTTCTTCAGTCAGCAAATTCGAGGCGCTCAATGACCGTTTCAATGCCTTTTTTGGCGCAGGCGGCATCCTTGTCGCCTCCCGGTGCGCCGCTGACACCGATGGCGCCGATGCGCGAGCCGTCCGATGATATGACCAGACCGCCCCCCATAACGATCAGCCCGTCGATATGATTGAGTTCGGGACGGATGTCGTTGCGACTGGCGCGAAATGCACCTGTATCAATACCGGCCATGATCGCCATATTGGCCTTGCGTTGCGCGATTTCCAGCGTGAAGCGCGCCGCCAGATCATCCCGCAATGCCGCGCGTAATGTTGCGCTGCGGTCAACCACAACAACACTGACCTGATAGCCCTGTTTGCGACAGGCGAGAAGGGCAGCGCTGGCCATGTCGCGGGCCAGTTCCATACCGATATTTTTTATTGTGATAGTATCGGCGCCAAAGCCTGGTCCGGGCAGGAGAGCGAACAGAGCCAAGAGCACCAGTTTTTTCAATTTTACGAGGTTTGTCATTGCGGCAGCCTTTCGAAAAAAGAGGACAGGTGCAGTATAGCACAAACCCGAAAGCATGCCTAACCGGTCTCGGTCATCAGGACCTGGGCCACGGTTTTCAGTTGCGCGCTTTTGTGAATCTCGTTTTGACCAAGAACGGCTGTCTGGCTGCGGAAGCGTTCGACAATGGAGCGAACAAAGGGGCGAATTCCCGAACTGGTGACGATGACAGCCGGTTCACCGACATTGCTGGCCTGCTCGATCGCAACCTGAACGGCGCGGATGAATTCCTGCAATTTCGAGGGGGCCATCGCCAGTTCGCGATTGTCACCATCGCCAACAATGGACTCGATAAAGGCGTGTTCCCATTGCGGCGCCAGGGTGATCAGCGGCATATAACCGTCGGGACCGGTATGACTGGCGCAGATCTGGCGGGCGAGACGGGTTCGCACATGCTCGGTAATCATCTGCACGCTGGCAGTATAGCCGGTGGCTTCGGCAATACCCTCCAGAATGGTTTGCAAATCACGGATGGATACCCGTTCGGCGAGCAGCATTTGCAACACGCGCTGAATACCCGTGTAGCTGATCTGCGCCGGGACGATATCCTCGAGCAGGCGGCTTTCATGTTCGGGCAATTCGTCCAGCAGCTTGCGCACCTCCGAATAGGACAGCAGTTCGGCAACATGGGTGCGCAATATTTCCGTGAGATGGGTAGAAAGAACGGTCACCGGATCGACCACCGTATAGCCCTTGAACTGAGCCTGTTCGCGCAACGAGCCATCAATCCAGGTAGCGGGCAGGCCAAAGGTTGGTTCGGTGCCGTGAATGCCCGGCAGGTCGATCTGGCCCCCTGCCGGGTCCATGACCATGAAATGATCGGGCATGATCTGGCCGCGCCCGGCACTGACTTCCTTGATCTTTATATCATAGTCATTGGCCTGCAACTGCATATTGTCGAGGATGCGCACCGAGGGCATGACAAAGCCCATTTCGGTGGCCATCTGACGCCGCAGGGCCTTGATCTGTTCGGTAAGGCGGTCGCTGTCGCCGTTCGGATCATTGATCAGCGGCAACAGACCATAACCGATTTCAAGACGCAGATCGTCCATGCGCAGCGTTTCGGTCATGGTTTCTTCGGCGGGTTCCGCAGCCTCGATTTCACTGGCGACTTCCTCGGCCCGCTCCTCGGCCTTTTGTTGGCGCAGATTGCGGTCGGCAATAAAGGCAAGGCCGCCGGTGACAAGGCCCAGCGTCATGAACGGCACAAGCGGGATGCCAGGCAATATGGCCATCAGGGTCATCAGCGCCGCGGACATGCCCAGCGCCTTGGGATAGCCGGTCAGTTGTGTTCCGATGGCCTTGTCGGCGGCCCCTTCAACACCGGCTTTGGAGACAAGCAGACCGGCTGCAAGGGAGACAACAAGGGCCGGGATTTGCGACACCAGACCGTCACCAATGGTCAGCAGCGTGTAGTTTTGCGCCGCTTCGCTCATGGAAAGACCCATCTGGCCGGTGCCGATGATAATGCCGCCAATGACATTGATAAAGGTGATCAGCAGACCGGCAACGGCATCGCCGCGGACAAATTTGTTGGCACCGTCCATCGCGCCGAAAAAGGCCGACTCGCCTTCAAGTTCGGCGCGCCGCTGTCGGGCCACTGTTTCGTCAATGAGCCCCGCCCCGAGATCGGCATCAATGGCCATTTGCTTGCCCGGCATGGCGTCGAGCGTGAAACGTGCGGCAACCTCGGCAATGCGCCCTGAACCTTTTGTGATGACGATAAAATTGACGATCACCAGAATGGCGAAAACGATTATGCCGATGACAAAATTTCCCTGCATGACAAAGCTGCCAAAGGCTTCGATGACATGCCCCGCGGCCGTTGGTCCTTCATGACCATGCGCCAGAATAAGCCGCGTCGAGGACAGGTTGAGGGCCAGCCGGATCATCGTGGCGATCAGCAAAATGGTCGGAAAGGAGGAAAATTCAAGCGGTTTGTGAATGAACAGGGCGGTCATCAGAATGAGCACGGAAAAGGTCACCGAGACAGCCAGCAGCATATCAAGGATAAAGGCAGGCATCGGCAGAATGAGCACGATCAAAATCGCCACCACGCCAATGGCAAGGCCAAGATCGCCATTGCGCAGCACCTGTACCATCTGGCCCAATCCTGCACCGGTATTCGAACTTGTGGCGATCTCGCCGCCAGGTTCTGATGTTTCAGGCGGACCGGCCGCCGTTGTATCGCTCATTTCGGGATCCCCTGATCTTCATGCATAGGTGATTCGCAGCCCGTTGTGAATCCCTGTCCTTGCGGCACTTGCCACAGCTTTCAGCCATGCCCTATCATAAGGGGGAGGCAATCGGAGCTACAGGGAGGGTGTCATGTCCATTCGTTGCAGAAAGTTTCGCCTGTTGCCGGCAGGTGTCATCGCCTTGTCGGCCCTGATGTGGCTCCCCGTTGACGTACGGGCCGATGAGAGTAGCAAGGCGGGACCGGATTTGCGCCGTATCATTGCCGGGGATCACCGTTCCGCCCGCTACCGGGCGCGCGATATCTATCGTCATCCCTTCAAAACGCTCTCCTGGTTTGGCCTCAAACCCGATATGACCGTGGTGGAGATCTGGCCTGGTGGCGGCTGGTACACCGACATTATCGCCCCCTATGTGCGCGATCGGGGAAAATATTATGCCGCCGGGCGCAATCAGGACACCGGCAACAAGCGGATTCTGGCCTCCATCAAACGCTATGAGAAAAAGCTGAAAGCGCGCCCTGATCTGTTTGGCAAGGTGATCGTGACGCAGTTGTCGCAAAAGAAAACCGCCATTGCGCCGCCCGGCAGTGCCGATATGGTGCTGACCTTTCGCAATATTCACAACTGGATGAAATACGGCTTCGAGCGCACCATTTTTGACGCCATGTTCACGGCCCTGAAACCGGGGGGTATTCTCGGCATTGTCGAACATCGCGCCGACCCGGAAGAATTCCCCGACCCGCAAACCCTGTCCGGCTATGTGCAGGAAGAACAGGTGATGGAGATGGCCCGCGAGGCGGGCTTTGAATTTGTCGCCAAAACGGAAATCAATGCCAATCCGAAAGACAATCGCAATCATCCCGCCGGTGTCTGGACCCTGCCGCCAACCCTGCGCCTTGGAAAAAAGGATCGCGACAAATATCTGGCCATCGGCGAAAGCGACCGCATGACCATGATGTTCCGCAAACCGGTGAAGTGAAGTTCGCCGACGAAATCATAACCATCAATGTCCGGCGCAAGGGGGAGCCGCCCTGTTGATGTTCTGGTGGCCCATTCCGGAAAGCAGATCCATGTCCCGTACAATGGCAACATATTCGCCGGTTTCCCGGGCTTTCAGGAAAGTCGAAAACAGAATTTTCTTTGGCAGTCTGGTTGTTGTCCGGCAGACACTGGCAGAGATTCTCAGGCTGCCGCGTCTTCTGCCCCCAGGTGTATTTTTTCCGGTTTGGCCACGTATGTGCTCAAACCGGGCAATGTCGCCGGGTTTGAGACGAAAGACATGATAGTTTCCTTCCGGCCCTTCTTCGAGAACCAGGTCTTTCAGTTCCTGCGAGGCCGGAATTTCCTGGAGCACAAAACGTTCACTTTGTGCCGGTTTGGAACGGGTTCTGGTCAGAGTCAGGGTCATCACAGCCCCCGGTTTGCGCAAGTGAAAATACGCCGGCACATGAACAGCAACACGCAGACGGTTAACATCCGTGGTCGCCATTTTGACTTTGTTGAGTTTCCAGGCATCAACGAGGGAGTTTCGCGTACAGCCCGCAAGGGTTGCGGCAAGCAGCAGCGCATAAACAGTTTTGTTCATGAAAAATCCACGGATTCAGAATTTTCTGGAAAAGCCGACAGAAATGCTGCCCATCCCGCGCTTCACCTTGCGGGTTGTACCGCTAAAGCTGTAACTGAGGTTCGGCAAAAAGTGGTTTTGCGCCTCAACACGCATGGACCAGTCATCGGTGAATTTATATTCCGCCCCAAGACCAAGGGAAGGTCCGGCTGAAACGGTATAGCCCTTTGTGCCCACAGGTCGCATGTTCATATCTGTAAAGGCGAGGCCGACGGCACCATAAACGAACAGTCTGTCGAACACATAGCCGGCGCGCAGGCGCGTGGTCGCCAGAAATGATCCGTCGAGACTGACATTGCCGAGCAGGGGGTCATTTTTCCTGTCGTTAAATCCGGTATAGGCGAGGTCAATTTCGGTGCCGAGCATCCAGCCACTGCCGTTGTGAAGTGAAGACGCAAAATTATAGCCCAGATGGAGACCGGGAGAAATAATACCCTGACTGAAGTCAAAATCCTTTTGTCCCGCGCCTTTTTTGACTGTGCCGCCAGCCCCCGCGAGGCCAAGGTCTCCCCCCATGTAAAAGCCCTGCCACAGGTTGGAAAAACCGACATTTTCAAATTCATCGGCCAGTGCCTTTCCTGGCATGGTGGCCAGTCCGCCAATCAGGAGGGTGGTCAGGGACATGCTTTTGATTTGACGGAAAAAGCCAGGCACGAGGCAGCTTGATTGATTGCCGTATAAGGGGGAAGAATAGTCACGCTTGATCATTGCAGGTTCCCTGATTGTTTGTATGAAAAAACACTTGTGAAACGATGTAAAATTATCGTAAAACAATAATAACATCAAGCAAAAAAATAAGGAGTGTGAAATGAGAACGACTGAAGAAAAGCCGAATGCGGACGCCATCAGCCAAAAAATAGGGAAAATGTCGCTTGTTGGCGAAATTGTTGCCTGTCTGGGTCTGTTGTTGTCGCTTGTTGTGGTGGCCGATACGGTGTGGACCTTCTTCAGCAATGGCGCATCGCTTGATGCCGATATCGCGGAAACATTCCTCAAGCATGGTGAAACGCTCAGCCTTTCTGCCGGACAAAGGCTGATCGGGGTCAAGCTGGCGCTTGTCACAATACTGATCGGCGCCATCGGGCTTAATGCCGCTCGCCAGCTGTTTGCCGGCTATAGGAAAGGAGAGGTTTTTACATATAGAGCCGCATCAAGGTTTTCCATTATCGGCTGGACACTGATATTGCTGGTCCCGGCATCAAAGATTGCCCTGAATGTCGGTCGGTATTATTTTTCGGGCATTGCGGGTACCGGTTCCTTTGAGGCGGAGTTTTTGCTGGAAGATGTCGACCTTTATGCGCTTGCATTCGGGTTGTTGCTGGTGGTCGCCGGGCAGGTCATGCGGCAGGCGGTTGTTCTCATGGAAGAGAACAGGAGTTTTATCTAGGGAGGCGTCATGCCAATTGTTGTGACACTTGATGTGATGCTGGCACGGCGGAAAATGCGTTCAAAGGAGCTGGCCGAAAAGGTTGGCATAACTGAGCAGAACATTTCCCTGCTGAAATCGGGCAAGGTCAAGGGGGTGCGTTTTG
>JALXEI010000288.1 GCA_027069645.1 Hyphomicrobiales bacterium | reverse complement strand
CAACAAAATCCGGGATGCCCTGCAACACCCGGGCAATGGCCTTTTCCTCATTGAGGGCCGGAATGATCACTTCTATTTTGCGCTGACCCCTCATGATGTTTTTTCCTGCGGGCGGGAATTGCCTCCGCCGCGCCATAAGGTTTGTATTTTCCTGAAATCGAACGCCAGAGCCGTCCACACCGGGATCCAGATTAGCCAGGCGATGATGTTGGTATAAAAGACTGAAAATGCATGGGCAAAAAAATAAAACGAGAGATAGTAGAACTGCAACAGGGGGACCAGCAGCAGAAGGCCGGATAACGGGCTTATCATAACGAGAGGCAGGAACCAGATGGAATACCACGGCAGTTGCGCCGGACTCAGCAGGAACATCACCGCGCAGACAAACAGGGTTTTTCCGGCAAGATCACGATTGTCGCGCGGCGGACGGACCGCCACAAGAAGGGCAAGAGTTGCAAGGACCAGCATGATCAGCAGCCGGGCCGTACGGACGATTGTCAGGCTGTCCGGTGTTGCGGGTGTGAATAGCGAAAACAGATATTGCAGGAGTGTTTCCAGCAACGGCGTCAGGGCGCTGTTGGTTTTCCAGTACTCGCTATAGGCAACAAAGCCGGAGCTTTGATCAAAACCGGCCCAAACGACAGGCAAGGCCATCAGGAACAGGAGGCCCGTGAAAATCAGCAGCGGCAGAACAAGCTTTTTGCGGGTCGCCCAAAAAGGGCGCAGGAAAAGCGGCAACAGCAGTCCGGGCCAGATTTTCACCCCTGCGGCCAGAGCGAGCAGAAAAACAACAAGGAACCGGGCCTTGTGCATGGCGGCCAGCAAAGCGCCGAGCAGCAGCGGTACGAGGATCACTTCCATATGCCCGGAATTGATCAGTTCCTTGATGATCAGCGGATTCCACCAGTAAAGGGCCACCCACAATCGCGATTGTCGGGTTTTGTTCAGCAGGACAAGCAGCAGGGCCAGCGTCACCAGTTCGCAACAAAGCGCCAGCAACCGCCACGCGGTGAGGCTGAAGGGTTTAAGGCTGTAGGCAAGGGCAAAGGCCAGTTGCGCGACCGGCGGGTAAATGGTGCGCAGTGCGGGATGATTGACCCGTTCCAGCACCAGACCGGACTGTTCCGCGAGGCGTTCAAGCCCGGGATCGCCGCTTGCTCCCCTGAAGACATCAAGCGGTGCGGTTTGCCACGGATTATAGCCATTGGCCGTCACCGCCCCGTCCCACAGGTAACGCTGATAGTCATCTTCCATCAGGGGCAGGGTGAACAACATGGCAAGGCGCGCCAGCAGACCGGTGATCAAAATCATCCATAACAGCCATGAAAACCGCGTTGTGGTCTGATCCCGGAAACCCGATTGCAGGGTTTTGCGAATGAGAAGAGGCAGGAGAAGGAAAACGCTACAGAGCCCGAACAGTCCGGCGAACAGCCACAGCAGGGGCATGTCAACGACCCTCGTATCATAACCGAAGGAAGCGGAAAAGGGAATGGCAAGGGCGCCGGCCAGCAGCAAAAGACCGGCGCCGACAATCCATGCGGCCAATATGATTTTTCCGGTGCCTTGCGTGCTCATAGTGGCCACAACATTCCCTGAAACCGGCGCAAATATCTGCGCCCCCGGGTATGATCCCATATCAGCGACATTTCGGGCAAGAAAACCAGGCTTTTTCGGACATCACATTTCCGTCAGTTCTGACATAAATTTGTTTTGCTTTCACGGCGTGGCAAACCTATCGTCGTTGAAAAATGTCGAACCGGGAGCCCTGCTCATGGAAATGAATATCCTGTCGCTGTTTACCATGAAAGGCATGGCGGTATTATCAACCGTTTTTGTGATGCTGGTGGGCATCGCCATTCTGGTGCTGTTTGTCATGTTCATCCTGGATATCAGCCAGACCCGCGATGCGGTGCGTCACAATTTTCCGGTCATTGGTCGGTTTCGCGGCCTGTTTATTCATCTGGGCGAGTTTTTCCGACAATATTTCTTTGCGATGGACCGCGAGGAAATGCCGTTCAACCGCGCCGAGCGGCGCTGGATCTATCGCTCCTCGGCGGGCATCGACAATACGGTTGCCTTCGGTTCGACCCGCAATCTCAATGTTCCCGGCATGCCGATTTTTGTCAATGCCCCCTATGCCCTGCTCGACGAGGAAACGCGCACGGCGGCCCCTGTTTCATTCGGCCCCTATTGCAAACATCCCTATGAGACCTCGGCGATCATTGGCATTTCCGCCATGAGCTATGGCGCCCTGTCAAAGCCGGCTGTTCGTGCCCTGTCGCTGGGGGCGAAACGGGCCGGGATTTATCTCAATACCGGGGAAGGGGGACTGTCCCCCTGGCATCTGGAAGGGGATTGCGACATTATATTCCAGATCGGGACGGCCAAATATGGTGTGCGTAAAAAGGATGGTTCGTTTGACGAGGAAAAGCTTAAGGAGATTGCCGCCCGGCCCCAGGTGAAAATGATTGAACTGAAATTCAGCCAGGGGGCCAAACCGGGCAAGGGCGGTCTGTTGCCCGGCGTCAAGGTGAGCCGGGATATTGCCGAAATACGCGGTATTCCCGAGGGCAAACCATCAATCTCCCCCAACCGTCATCGGGAAATCAACAATAATGAGGAACTGCTTGATTTTATTAACTATTTGCAGGAACTGGCCGAAAAACCGGTGGGCTTCAAAATGGTCATTTCCGATGTCGAGTGGCTGAAAGACCTGTGTTTGCGCATTCATGAAAGAGGGGAACAATATGCTCCGGATTTCATCACCATTGACGGCGGCGATGGCGGCACCGGAGCGGCCCCCATGCCGCTGATGGACAATGTTGGCCTGCCGGTCAGGGAGTCGCTTCCGGCCGTTGTGGATGTGCTGACCCTGTACGGGCTGCGCCAGCGTATAAAGGTCATCGTTTCGGGCAAGCTGATCACGCCTGCCGAGGTGGCCTGGGCCTATTGCGCCGGGGCGGATATGGTCAACGGCGCGCGCGGTTTCATGTTTGCCCTTGGCTGTATCCAGGCGCTGAAATGCAATCGCAATACCTGCCCGACCGGCATCACAACCCATAATGAACGCCTGCAATCGGGACTTGACCCTATCGACAGGGCGGAACGGGTGAAAAACTATGTCGGCAAGATCTGCTATGGCACCGGATTGATCTCCCATTCCTGCGGTGTTCCCGAACCCCGATCGCTGCGGCGCGAACATTGCCGCATTTCCCGTGGTGATGGCACCTCGGTGCCGCTGAGCACCATCTATCCGCCGGTGGCCCCCGACAAGGACTATGTGGGAAAAGTGGTCAGTCGCAACTGATCGGCAAGGAATATTTCTTGTGATATGCCCGCAGTCCCGGTATAGAATGACAGCCTCGCACAGGCTCCGGTCGCTGACCGGAGTAACGAGATGCGACGGATCAGGAGAGGTGCCGGAGTGGTTGAACGGGGCGGTCTCGAAAACCGTTGTGCGCGCAAGCGTACCGAGGGTTCGAATCCCTCTCTCTCCGCCAGCAGCCCCCAGAAAACCATTCTCTGTTTCCCATTCATCATTGCGAAAAAGGCCAGTGATTGCGCGGTTTTTGGGTGAAATCTGTGAACTTCGGGTGTGCTGAAAAAGGGCATTTTTTCTCCGATTTCCTTCTCTCTCTGGCCTTTTTCTCCAAAGCTCTGGACTCCTGCATTTTGGTACGGAGTTTGAAAGTGCATTATTATCAATGCATTATGA